>NZ_JBNGOY010000068.1:0-23655 GCF_050589805.1 Carboxylicivirga fragile
ATTGATAAAAAAATCAATCTGTGCTTTTGTATCGGCATTAACCATTGTAATTAGCAAAATGATTTATCAATCATTTTGGAATACAATTGGTATAAGATCCAGTTTTTACTGGTACAGTTTGTTTTCTTTTACGTAGGAGATGACTTTCTCAGGCGTGAAATAAGGAATTGTTTTACCCGCTTTGAGCCATTGCCTAACTTGTGTGGATGAAATTTCAATGATGGGAGCCTGCGTTATTTTGCAGCTTAGCGGTAATTCTATGCCATCAGTTGAATAGCCTAAACGAGGATAAACGTAAATACAGTAGTTGGAAAGGATCATATCTGAATCTTTCCATCGATGGATATTCTGAATATTGTCAGCCCCCATTATAATGTTGAAGAAGCAATCTTTGTATTGCTTCTGTAAAGCTTCCAGTGTATTTATTGTATATGATGGGGTAGGTAATGTTGTCTCAATAGTTTCGACTCGCATATTGGCATAGTTTTCGGTAGCCAACTCAACCATTTTAATGCGCTGGTCTGTTTCTATTAAATCAACGCTTTTTTTAAAAGGGTTTTGCGGACTAACAACTAACCAGACTTCATCCATGTTTTCGAATTCGCACATGTAATTGGCCAATGCCAAATGACCTATGTGAATTGGGTTGAATGAGCCAAAGAAGAGACCGATTTGCTTCATTGTTTTAAGAAACTAGTTAATAGTTTTTCTGCACTTTCAACCGCATTATCAAGATTGTCGTTAATAACAATGGCATCAAATTGAGGGGCAAATGTTAGTTCGTATTCAGCCTTTGCTAACCTCTGATTTATCTTATCTTCCGAGTCAGTATTTCGACCTATTAATCGTTTTTTCAATTCTTCGATCGATGGCGCCTGAACAAAAATACTCAATGCTTCATCGCCATATTCTTTCTTAATATTAACCCCTCCAACCACATCAACATCAAATACAATGTTATAACCAGCTGATGTTATTCGATCAACTTCACTTCGAAGCGTGCCATAGTGTGTGCCGCTGTATACCTCTTCCCATTCCAGAAAGGCATCTTCTTTTATTTTCTGTTCGAAGGCTTCCGCAGATAGGAAATAATATTCCTGCCCATGTTTTTCTTCGCCCCTGGGAGCTCTGCTTGTTGCCGATATGGAGAATTCTAGTTTGAAATCTTTTTTCAATAAGGCTTGTACGATGGTACTCTTTCCAGACCCCGAAGGGGCCGAGAAGATAAGTAGTTTACCTTTTTTTGTCATTGCTGTGAGTGATATGTTAGTTCTTCAATGTGCTTAAAGAACGTTTAGAATCTGTTCTTTAATTTTCTCAAGTTCATCTTTCATGCGAATTACAATCTTCTGTAAATCGGCATCATTGGCTTTTGAGCCCAAAGTGTTTATTTCACGCCCAATCTCTTGTGTGATGAAACCTAATTTTTTTCCAACGCTATCGCCTGATTCAATGGTTTCAATAAAATATTCCAAGTGATTCTTTAAGCGTACTTTTTCTTCAGTAACGTCCAGTTTTTCAAGATAGAATATGATTTCCTGTTCAAAGCGATTTTCATCAATTTGACTCTTTTGAGCTACTTCTTCCAGGTTTTCACGGATTCTGGTTTTTATTTTCTCAATGCGCTGAGATTCGTAATTAGGAACTTCGGTAAGTAGCTCGCCAATGCAAGTAATTCTTTCCCTAATATCATTCTCTAAAGCTTGACCTTCACTTTTTCTAAATGAGATAATATCATCGATGGCTTTTTGAATAGTAGCGGCAATCGCTTTCCACTCTTCCTCATTTAATTCAGCTAATTCAACTTTTACAGTATCGGGTAAAGGCATTATAACTTTCAGAAAATCTGTGTTATCCGACATGCCCAAATCTTCGGTGATGGCTTTTAATTGACCATGATAATCCTTAATTGCCTGGTGATTTATCTTTGTGATCTTATCAGAAGTGGCAGCTTCAACATAAAAGCCAAGATCAATTTTCCCTCTGAAAAGCTTCTTGCTCAACAGGTTTCTGACTTCAATGTCTTTTTCACGGTATAAATTTGGTAGGCGCGTATTTAAGTCGAGCTGCTTGCTATTAAGGGACTTTATTTCAATACTAATTTTCTTATTAGGAAGCTCACAAATGGCTTTCCCAAATCCCGTCATTGATTGAATCATGAATTATCGTTTTCGTAATTGAACTCCAAAGGTAAGCTTTTTCCTGAACATGTTGGCGCCGAAGTTTTGGTTTGAAAAGTAATGTTTAGAAAAAAAAGTAAAAAAATACGAGTCAATAATGTATTGAAAATAAATAGGATAGTGTATTTGATGTGTATTTTGTTTAAGAAATATAAAAAAAGAATGAACAAAAATGATTCCCCAAAGTTTCCCTTATAGTTTTACAAATTTATAAACATCAAAACTTAGAGTCATGAAAACGTTAAAGAGAAATTTATTAGTTGTGGTACTATTCGGAGGTTTACTATTTGTCAATACATCATGTAACGACGATGACGATACGACACAGGAAACACCAATGATGGAGAAAACGATTACGCAAGTTGCTGCCAGTGATGATAATTTTAGTATTCTGGTTGCTGCACTTCAAAAAGTAGGATTAGACGATGATTTAGCTGCCGATAATTCTGATTTCACAGTTTTTGCTCCAACCAATGCTGCTTTTGTAGCTTTACTTGAAGAATTAGATGTGAACGGTTTGGACGATATTCCAAATGAAGTTCTAACAGAGGTATTGCTATATCATGTTGTAGCAGGAGGGAAGAAAGCTTCGATGATTGAATCGGGTTATTATAGCTCTTTAAGTTCTGGGCCATCTGAAGGTTATACACTTTCGTTTTATGTTGATATGACTATGGGCAAGATTAACGATAGAGCAAGTATCATACAAACTGATATAGAAGCAGACAATGGTATTATACATGTGATTGATAAAGTTATATTGCCGATGAGTATTACAGACCATGCGGTTGCTAACAAATCATTTTCATCATTAGTAGCAGCTGTTACTAAGGCTGAATTGGCTGCAACGCTCGATAATGATGAAGGTATGTTTACTGTTTTTGCACCTGTTAATGATGCTTTTTCAATGTTTTTGAATGAAGCAAATGTGAGTCTCGACGATTTATCAAAGGAAGCGCTTACGCCTATTTTATTATACCACGTAATGGGTAGTGTAGTGCCTGCATCTATGGTTGAAGCCGGATATTTTCCAACACTTGGATCTGCTTTTGAAAATAATATTAGTGTTAAGGTGGATGTTGACAACGGGGTAATGCTTAATAGTATGAGTAATGTTGTTGCAAGCGATGTTGTAGCTACAAATGGTATTATTCATGCTATTGATAAAGTAATTGTGCCTCCTACGATAGTTGACATTGCTTCACAAAACAGCAATTTTTCAACTTTGGTTAGTGCACTAGTAAAAGCCGAGTTAGTTGATGCACTATTAACAGAAGGGCCGTTTACTGTTTTCGCACCAACCAATCAAGCTTTTGAAGATTTATTTGCGGCACTGGAAATAACAGGACTTGATGATTTAACAAAAGAAGATTTGACCCCTATATTATTAGCTCACGTTGTAAGTGCCAATGCGCTATCCACTGGATTAAGCAATGGTAATGTTCCGACACTAAACACAACTAAATCGATAATGGTGAATGTTGACAATGGCGTTACCATTGATGGCGATGTTAATGTTGTAGCAGCGGATGTGCAAGGAACCAATGGAATAGTACACGTTATTGACAAGGTGATAGTACCATAACGCTTCTTTCTGCAACGTGATTATTCAAAGGAGACTCAATTGGGTCTCCTTTATCTATATAGATTGCTACGGAGTTTTACTTGTAGTTTCGTAGGTTTGGAGAAAAGAATAATATTTAATCTAACTGAACATTCAATATAATTTGCCTGTTACAGAGTCAGGCAAACCATAAAAAGTATATTCGAGCTAGTATGGCAATTTACTCAATAAAAGATTTAGAGAAAATATCGGGAATTAAAGCCCACACCATTCGTATATGGGAACGCAGGTATCAATTAATTGAACCTCAGCGTACCTCCACTAATATTCGTTATTACAGTGATGATGATTTAAAACGAATTTTAAATGTTTCGATTTTAAATCAGAATGGGTTTAAAATTTCGAAAATTGCTGGAATGAGTGAAAGTCAGTTACGCGAAAGAGTGATTGACCTTTGTTTGGATACGCGTAATACCGATGTTCAAATTGAAAGCCTGCTGGTTGCCATGCTCGAATTGGATGAAAGTAAGTTTTCAAATGTCTTAACCAATTCAATAATTAAGCAAGGATTTGAGTCAACGGTAGAGAATATTTTGTTCCCTTTTCTTGATCGCATTGGAATTTTGTGGCAAGCTGGTACCATTAACCCATCGCAGGAACATTTTATTTCAAATCTCATTCGTCAAAAGTTGATTGTGGCTATTGATAATGAGATGCAGAATTTTATTCCAAAGGCGGGTAAGAGTATAGTGTTCTTCTTGCCAGAGAATGAGTTGCATGAAATTGGTTTGCTTTTCTATAGTTTAATTGCTCGTAAAGAAGGCTATAATGTTGTCTATCTGGGAGCAGCTGTACCCATTGAGGATTTAAAAGTGATAGTTGAAACGCGTGATGTTAATGCTTTGTTTACTGCTTTTGTTGCAGCACGCGAAAAAGATGAACTGGATACCATATTACAGGATTTAACCAATGCTGTACCTGAGTATCCAATTTTTGTTATGGGACTTCAAATTAAGGAGTTGAAACCTGTTTTGCCAAAGCAGTATAAACTTGTTGCTAGTGCTCAAACCTTTAAGGAGCAGATTGCAGCTTTGTAGTTTGCTTGATGCTTACCTTATGAATTGATGGTGGGGCATGACTTGTTTCTTCATTACTTATGAACACTTCATTGTTAATGATACAAACACCTTCAACTTGAAAATGATTAAGTTTTTCTAATTGATATTCTTCTGTTTTCGGTCTTTTCGTGGAGAAGTTTTTAATACATACGAGATAGGGGAAGAACGAATCGTTTTTGTATTGGTAACTGGTAAGAAAGACGATGTCGTTTTTTACATCATAATCCGCAGCTGTAATCACTCCACTTGAAGCGAATGTTGCTTTTTTATTGGCCGTTCCAGTACTTTTATCGATGATGTAATAATTGGTATTACCACTTGCCCAATTTTTTGAGAATAAACCTATTTCTCCATTAATAGAGATGAGCGCTTCACAATCAAAATCATGTTGATAAGCAAGTAAATCACTTCCTTGATCTTCATATTGAAAAGTAATTATTTCTGCGCTAATAGTACAGTTTGTAAGTTGTTTTGGGATATGTTTTTTTGAAATTTGATAGATGCGAAAAGTGTTCTTGTTTCCTCTATTATTACCTGTATCTCCAATGTATATGTAGTCATCATCTTGGGCAATATCTTCCCAGTCAATATTTTTAGCGTTTTGAATGTGTATGGTCTGAATAACTTCACCACTTTGTAAACTAATGCGATAGAGATTTGCCTTGTCTCCACTATCGTTGATGGTCCATACATCGTTTTGGTAATAAATTAAACCAGATGTTTCCCTTACTTTTTGAGATAGTTTTATTTGATGGCTAATGCTTTTTACTTCTTTAGAGTGTATACTAAAAAGTGAAGATGTAATAAGACTAATAGCCAGGATGATATTAAGCATAGTGAAAGAAGTTATGTGACAATACTTTTAGTTTTCCATCGTCCTGTAAAATAGTAGATTAATGATCCAACAAGACCCATGGTCCAACCAATTGGGATGGCCCACCAGATACCAGTTACACCAAATAGATCAGATAGTACAATGGCAAATGGTATACGAATAACCCACAGTGAAAAAAGGGTTATAAACATTGGGATGAGTGTGTCGCCAGCTCCTCGTAATACGCCATGCATAACAAACATAGTAGAGAAGATCATGTAAAACGAACTCACAATTACAAGGTATTTAGTGCCGTGAGCTATTACATTTTCATCCTGGATAAACAAAGCCATGATGTGATCTCCAAAAAGAATTACACCGATTGTAACTGTTAAGGAAATGCCCCAGGCCATTACTAAAGTGGCCCTCAGTCCCTTTTTTATGCGATCGATTCTTTTTGCACCCAAATTTTGTCCAACAAAGGCTGATAAAGCACTGGCTAGATTAAGCGCTGGCATTGCTGCCAATGCATCAATACGGCTTGCTACCGAGAACGCCGCAAGAACATCGGTATCAAAATTGTTAACAATACGAACAAGCGCCATTATTCCGAGCGCCACAAAAGCTTGTTGAAACCCCGTAGGTAATCCAATTTTTACACTTTGATAAAAGAGTTCCTTGTCAAATTTGTATTTTCTGAAATTGAATGATATAAGTTGGTGTTTGTGTGTCAAATAGATGGCGCCAGAGATAAAAGCGCCAGCTTGTGCTATTACGGTTGCATAAGCTACACCTTCGATACCCCAATTAAATACGACGATAAAAATAATGTCGAGTAGAATATTGATTACTGTTGCGATTAGCATGAACCATAAGGGAGTCATAGAATCCCCAAGGCCTCGCAAAACGGAGGATGTAGCACTAAAGCCAAAGAAGGCAAGCATGCCCATCATAAATACATTGAAATATTTCGTCGCGAGAGGAATCACTGCTTCTTCAACATGTAAAAGGCGGAATATTTCCTCACTATATGTTATACCGGTGATTGTGATAAAAATGGAGGCAACAAACAGAAAAATAAAAATGGTGTCGATGGCACGCTTGACCTTATGTAAATTTTTTGCGCCATAATACTGACTTATTACGATGGTGGCTCCGCTGCCGATACCAATAATAAAAGCGATCAAGGCATAGAATATTGGAGCTGAAGCTCCCAAAGCGGCTAAGGCTTCTTTTCCCAGAAATCGCCCTACAATAAGGCTGTCAACTACATGATATAATTGCTGTAAGAGATTACCCATTACCATTGGTAGAGCAAACTTGAAGATTACTTTAGCTTCATTTCCTACAGTAAGGTCCTTCATGTAATTTTATTATTTAGTCCCGAAAATTATCGGGAGAGCCAACAAGTAGTACAACCAATAACAAAGCCTTTAGTTGTACCGATAATTCTTGAAAGGCTACAAAGCAAATCAAAATATAATAGCCTTCAAAGGAAAGCATAAAAAAAGGTTGTGCAGATGTGCACAACCTTTAATTGTATAATGGCTTATGTTTTTTATACCGTTGCTTCTGTTTTAACAGCTGGTGCTAATTCAACCGTAAAGTGACGCATAATTGGTGCTTCATCAAGAATTTTATAACCTTGTTTGATTGATTCGCGACGATCAAAGACATTCTTTAAGGCCACTGCAATTACATCCATATGGTTGTTTGTGTAGACTCTACGCGGAATAGCTAATCGCACTAATTCCAATGCAGGATATCGATTTTCGCGCGTAACAGGATCTCTGTCGGCCAATAATGTACCAATTTCAACGCCACGTATACCAGCTTCTTTGTATAATTCTACAGCTAGTGTTTGAGCCACGTATTCTTCTTTAGGAAGATGTGGTAGGAATTTTTTAGCATCAATAAAAATAGCATGTCCACCAAATGGCTCCTGGATGGTAATGCCATATTCTTTTATCTTTTGACCTAAATAAGCGACTTGCTTGATGCGAGTTTCAAGGTAGTCAAACTCTGTTCCTTCGTCTAATCCTTGTGCCAAGGCATTCATATCGCGCCCGGACATACCACCATAGGTGATAAAGCCTTCGTAGATAATATTGAACTGACAAGCTTTCTTAAAAAGATCTTCTTCTTTAAGCGCAATAAAGCCACCCATGTTAACAATGGCGTCTTTTTTACTACTCATAGTCATGCCATCAGCATAGGTGTACATTTCTTTAACAATGTCCTTAATGCTTTTGTCTGCGTAACCTTCTTCGCGCATTTTAATAAAATAGGCGTTTTCAGCAAAACGAGCAGAGTCAAAAATAACACGAATACCATACTTTTTTGCCATGGCATATACGTCGCGCATGTTTTGTAACGATACTGGCTGACCTCCTGATGAATTGCAAGTTACGGTTACAATAATCATTGGGATGTTCTCTTTCGGATTTGAAACAAGAACGTGCTCTAATTTATTTAAATCAAGGTTGCCTTTAAAAGGGTGATCAAGGGTTGTATCAAAGGCTTCATCAATGGTGCAATCTATAGCACTTGCCTTGCGGAACTCAATGTGACCTTTTGTTGTATCGAAATGTGAGTTGCCCGGAACCACATCGCCTTCTTTTACCAATGCAGAAAATAGCACATTTTCCGCTGCTCTACCCTGGTGAGTTGGTAAAAAGTAATCGAAACCAAGAATGTTTTTAATGGCATTTTTTAGGTTGTAATACGATGAAGCACCAGCATAACTTTCATCTCCAAGCATCATGGCAGCCCACTGGCGATCGCTCATAGCACCTGTGCCACTATCTGTTAACAAATCAATAAATACTTGATCGCTACGTAGGTTGAAAAGATTGTATTTAGCTTCTTTAATCCAACGTTCCCTTTCTTCGCGTGTGCTTTTGCGAATCGGTTCAACCATTTTAATTTTATATGACTCTGAGAATGGTAATTCCATAATAGTAAAATTTAAGAACGCACAAATGGCGCATAGGCACAAAAGTGTATTCGATTTTTGTTGCCTGATGCAACAGTAATAAGGTTAATAAGAAATTAAGTATGAGAAATGCGAACCAGTCTTCTGGTTCTATTAATAGGCGAACTCGTCCCTGTTTTTAATGTTGAGATAAACACGGGTCGATAAAGCGGATTGTATAATTTTACTTGCCATGTTACGAGTATTTAATTGCTACAAAATTACAAAAACATTTTATTTAGAAAAGCTAAAATATTATAAATAAGAACTTACAACAGAAATCGCCTTGAGAAGCTTATAATTCCATTTAAATTTTACGAAGTTCAAATCAATTTGATGTTTTTATTCAATATTTTTTATCGATTCTACTTTTACTGTTACTTTTGTTTTTGCAAAAGTTAGTTAATAATCAATTGGTGTTTGTTTTGGCTTTCAAAAAACGGTTACGTCTTTTCAGTATTATTTGTTGTTGTATAGTAACATCAGGGATGTTATCAAATGCAAGTGCTCAGAATACGCAGGCCTTGAACATAGATGCCGAAAGTATTGAAGCGTTTCTTAAGACAAATGAGTTTGGTCAACGATTTTATAAGTACAATAAAACAGATATTGAGTTTCGTAACAATTACATTACCCTTATAATTCAAAGCAGGCTGTATGGTTTGGATATGTTTGAAGCTTATCGTTTTCTCATAGATGACCGTAAGCATTATACAATACATGATCTGGATTTGTTTTTTAAGGAGCCAAACTACCCTGATATCAATTATAAACCAATTGATTTCTCGAAGAAAAGCTTGGCTGATTATCAAAATTTAATGCAGAGTCGACAGATACTAAAAGAAACGAAGACGTTTTTTAAGGATCAGGCTCCAATTGATAAAGTTATGAGTCGAGCTGTATATACTCATCCTGAATTTGTAGATCATGTGTGGGAAGATATTGCTGATGTAGCAAATATTGGCCGACATTATATGCAAAGGCGTGCAGTTGATAAGGCCATTCGAAGCATGTTGCGTGATACTTTCAATACCAAACCAAATTTGGAACGTATTATTATTGAAAAAAGTCCATGGACACTTGAGGGAACGGAGAATATTCAGTTATCGCAAGGTTATATTGATAATTGGGCGAAGGGTGGAGAGAGCAGTGTGAGCTTAAGTAGTGATTTGCGTTTAAAAGCAAATTATGCCAAGGATAAACATAGTTGGGAAAATTATATTATTCACAAGATCGGTGTGTTGTCGGTTCAGGATGAGTCTACGAGTATTAATGACGATTTAATTGAAATAAATACCAAGTACGGTTTGAAATCTTCTGAGAAATGGTACTATAGTTTTTTATATAATTTTAAAACACAATTTTTCTATGGTTATGAAGGGGCTGATCGGGAAACGCCAATATCCGGTTTTTTAGCACCTGCCTACATGTCGTTTGCAATAGGTATGGATTATAAGCCTAATACAAAATTCACGCTTTTACTTTCACCCTTAACATCGCGCCTTACAATAGTTGCTGATTCTGAGACAATCGATCCAACAAAGTATGGTGTTGAGGTTGGTGAAAATATCGCCTCGCAGAATGGTCTGTCGATCGTTAATAATTTTGTATATCAAATATCCAAAGAAATTAATTTGACTTCAAAATTGGATGTCTTTTCTGAGTATAAAATAAATGATCCGTTCGTTCAAGCTGATTGGGAGGTGATACTGGATATGCGAATTAATCGCTTTTTGTCTACCCGTATTGTTGGGCACCTTCGCTATTTTACCAATGAGTCTGACCGTTTGCAGTTTAAAGAGACATTTAATATTGCATTTAAATATAACTTCTAACTATCTATGTATGTGGAAATAAAGATATGTTAACATTTGTTTTAACTTATTTTAACGCAAATCATTATGTCTTTTTTCAAAAACGCCATACTTTTGTAGTGTTAAGATTAAGTAAAGAACTTAATTTGTAACAACAAAAAGAAAGTTAAGCACGCAGTGCTTCAAGATATTGAGTAAGTTTTCTCATAGTTTAGGGTTAGGTTTGGTTAAAAGTTGAAAGTCGTCTTAAAGAATGCTTTAAGGCGACTTTCTCATTTTAGCTATTTATTGTTTTATGCTTTGTATTTGTTTATTTTGAACTGCATTGTTAAAACATAAGGATGACTTTCCAAAAAGATATTCAATATTACAAGTTCTGCGCCTATGGCTTTTTTAAGAACTTACGTTTCTTCGATCCGTTTTTACTTTTGTTTTTTTACGAAAAAGGTTTGTCTTTTACCGAGATAGGTTCTCTGTATGCTGTACGCGAAATTTGTATAAATATATTGGAAGTGCCTTCGGGGCTTATTGCTGATTTGTTTGGGCGTAAGCGAGCAATGATTTTGTCATTTGCATCTTATATTATTAGTTTTCTGCTTTTTTTTATTTTTAATTCTTTTTGGGGGTTTGTATTGGCATTTGTTCTCTACGGTATTGGTGACGCTTTTCGAACAGGCACGCACAAGGCAATGATTTTAGCTTATCTCAAGCATAATGCATGGGCAGTGGATAAAACAATTTATTATGGACGAACCAGGTCTTGGTCACAACGTGGTTCTGCTATGGCTTCCTTAATAAGTGCAGGCATTGTTTTCTACATGGGGAGTTACGAATATATTTTTCTGTGTTCTATCTTTCCTTATTTGATCGATTTGCTTTTAATGGTTTCTTACCCGGATTTCTTGAATGGAGAATTAAGTGCTCAAAGTGGGGGAGTGGCGCATCTATTAAAACAACATTTCAAAGCTTTAAAGAAAGCGTTTTCTCAATGGGCATCCTTTCGAATTCTGATTACAACAAGTAGTTATACAGGTTTTTATAAAGCCATAAAAGACTACATGCAGCCATTGTTGTTGAGTTTAGCTCTTGTCTTACCCTTTGCTGATAACTTAGATGAAAAAAGTAAAGGTGCTTTGCTTATTGGAGTGATTTATTTTATAATTTTTCTTTTAACTTCTTATATCAGTAGAATAGCTCATTTGATAGAAAATAAGTTTACCAATTCATACAAGGCTTTGAGTTTTGTGCAAATCATTGGCTGGCTGGGAGGACTGGTTGGTGGAGTTTTTTATATGATAGGATGGCATGTTATGGCGGTTGTTGCATTCACATTTATATTGCTTGTTCAAAATGTTCGTAGGCCAATAGCGATTAGCTATGTGAGTTCAAGTTTTGACGATCAAATAATGGCAACGGTGATGTCTGCCGAATCGCAAAGTGAGACCATTTTTACTGCTTTTTTTGCCTTAGGGCTAGGATTGCTTATCGATTTTTTTGGTATAGGAATGGGTTTAAGCATACTCTCAGCCGTGCTAATCGTGTTTTTTACAATTGTAAGTTTCTTGAGAAATAATTTTAAAATAACTTAGGATACAATTTAAATAGATTAAAAATGAAAGGTGCACTAGTTTTTATAAGTTTTCTAGTTTTATTGGTTTCGTGTGGTCCGAAGCAACTACCTTCTATGGGCAATAAGACAATATCAATATTTGATAATGAACACCTGTTCTTTGGTTCTGGTGAATTTGATACGGCCGTTGATTTGAATACTGATGATGTAGTTAGGATTATGAGTGGTCGTATTCTTTTAAAAAAAGTACAGTTGCCAAATTATCAGCGAGATGTTTCAACGAACCTTAGAATTACCCTTGCATCTGCAGGTGATAGATGGGATAAATCAGGTTCGTGTTTTGTATTGTCTAATTCCGACTTGAAAAATTTCATAAGCTTTCATAATAAAACGGATTCCTTAGCTGATGCTGCGCCAGGATTGGAAAACCTAAAAGGCATTGTGTCCGAGGAAGGGTATAGTCCTGTGGTTGAGTTGATGCGCTTTATGACGCCTTTTGGGATAGGTTTTTACAATGAACAAATGGATAATCGCAAACCGGTTTATATTCCCCATTGGGAAAAGGAAGTGCATTGGGATGAGGATGTGAGTGACTGTTTGAGCTTATTGGAAGGTGAAGTTTGGATAGGAATCTGGGTGGATACCTGGACAAAAGAAGGTTATTCTGTTTCGGCTGAATTGGTTTTTGAGGAGAGTCCTTGTCAGTATTTAGCAAAAACTGAAACGCAGGTTCTACCTCTTCTAAATACCATCCCATATGTGAATGGACAGGTGCATGCTGATATTTTCTCAAGAAAAGATTTAGTGTTCGAAGCTCAAATACCTGAGGGAGTGAAAAACTTACGATTAAAATATATTACAACAGGACACGGTGGTCATTCTGGAGGAGATGAGTTTGTGCCTTGTCAGAATATCATCAAGATTGATGGTAAAGAAGTATTAAATATGTTGCCATGGCGAGATGATTGTGCCTCGTTTAGAAGATTTAACCCAGGCTCTGGCGTTTGGTTGATAACTGATACTGCAGCTTATATTGATTGGAATAAAGGCAAATACGCCGAAAAAGTGATTGAAGAACGATTGGCTTCGTCTGATTTGTCCAGATCCAATTGGTGCCCGGGATCAATGGTCGATCCTTACGAAGTGGCGCTTGATTTGCCTGCAGGTATTCATCAATTTACAATAAGTATTCCTGACGCACAGCCAATCGATGAAAATGAAATGAATCATTGGTTGGTTTCGGCTTATTTGGTTTGGGATAAATAGGACATATTATATACGATTTTAGGTTCGCCATTGACTAGCCGTTTGCGTTGTTTTATTTCAATGTCTATAGCTAAAAGTCATGTGTTAAATGTGATAAATGTATGGTTTTATTAAAGCAAATAAAATTGTTTTAATAAACTGCATTTAGTCATGTTTCACCTTAATAAAACAGACGATATTTGCGCGATTTTTTACGTAAATATTAATCTAATTTATTAAGCAAAGTCATGGCTTTTGTAACAAAAGAGAAATTTTTATCCAAGGATTGGTTTGAAGCTTACATTTACATTCTTGTGGGTAGTGCATTGTTTGCGATTGGTGATGTTTTATTTGTTAATCCATATATGCTTGCTCCAGGTGGGGTATATGGTATTGCTAACTTTTTGTATCATACAACGGGTTTAAATATTAGTACATCGGTACTGTTTATGGAGATTCCATTACTTATTGTAGGAACCCTTGTTTTGGGTCCTCGCTTTGGAATTAAGACTTTGGTCAGCACATTTGCCATTATGGGATTTGTGTACATTTTGGAGATGCCATCCGTTTGGGGGCACGATGCATTCATTCCAAATGAACCTATTTTAAATACAATTATTTCAGGTATTATTTATGGTGTTGCCATTGGTTTAATATTTAAATCGAGAGCTACATCAGGAGGGTCTGATATTATTTCGATGATCCTGAATAAATATACCCGTATGTCACTTGGTAAATTAGTGATGATTGTGGATGGAACAATTACTTTGTTGACTATTTTCATGCCTAACGAAGGCAAAGAATTTAGTTTTAGAACCATTGACTGGACATTGCCAATATATTCGTGGGTAGTTATTTTTATTGAAGGGAAAATCATTGATATGGTGATTGATGGTATGAAGATTAATAAAACTCTTTTTATTATTTCGGATAAATCAGACGAGATTCAAGAGCAACTTTTGCATGGCTTAAAGCGTGGAGGTACTATGTTCACAGGAACTGGTATGTATGCAGGTGCTGAGCGTAAAATGATTTATACGACAGTTACCCGTCGTGAATCTCAAATTCTCTTGAGTCATATCTCGAAGATTGACCCGAAAGCATTTGTGAATATAATGGATAGTAGTCAGGTTCTTGGTGAAGGATTTAAATCGATTGAAAGTGACGGCATGTCGCATTAGAATAAAATTTTGATCACAATATTTAAATGCCGATAGAATTTCTATTGGCATTTTTGTTGACTATAACTAAAGTTTATGATAATTTTATTTAGTAATCCCGATCGAATGTTGATAGCTGCCAATGGCTAATTATGAGCTAATTGATACTTCACCAGTTCATCGGCATTATGCCCGCGTCTTTTGATTTTTGGTAGGTATAAGCTTTAGTGCATATGTTACATGTTTTTCTTAAGAAAGCACCTTTTTTAAGGATTGTTATCCCTTTTATAATTGGGATCTATTCGTTTGGTGGAGATGTAGATTCCCATTTTGCAATTGCACTTTTGTTATTCGTTATTATTTTTTACGTGCTGTTTGTTATATGGTATAAAAAACATCCTTTATACCATTGGCGCTGGCTGCATGGTTTTATTGTCTTCGTTATTTTATTATTGTCCGGATTCGTTTATCATCAGCAACGACCAGCAGAATTTATTGAAAGTAACTCATCTGTTTCAGCAAAAGTTTTAATTATTCGCGAGCTTGGCGAGACTGAAAAAAGCACACGTTACCTTGTTAAATTACATGCCATCAATAATGATTCTCTGCATAATTTTCATGGTAGCAAGGGTTTGGTTTACTTGTCGAAGTCGAAGTTTTCAGAACGTGTGCTGAGTGGTCAAACACTATTGATTAAGGGTAGTTTTATAAGTTTCCAGAGGCCATTAATACCCTATGGGTTTGACTATTTATCGTACTTGAAAAATCAGCGGTGGCATTTTGGTGTTTATGTTAGCCAACTTAAACAGGTGCAAAGCAAAAAAGGGCATTATAATTTGTTCGTGCTAAGTGCAAAACTGCGCACATACTTAAATGAAAAGTACAAGCTATATGGTATTGGTGTTGAAGAATTGTCGGTGTTGAACGCTCTCTTTTTAGGTGATAAAAGTGATTTGCAATATGAATTAAAACAAAAGTATTCAAGTGCAGGAGCGCTTCATTTACTTGCTGTTTCGGGTCTCCATGTTGGAATTATCTATTTGATATTAAGCAGTTTTTTAAAGTTATTCTTAGGTAAGTATAGAAGATTATTAGCAATAAGTTTAATCATTTGCTTGTGGGTATATGCTTTTGTAACTGGTTTGTCTCCATCTGTTTTACGTGCTAGTATAATGTTTTCAATATTAGAAATGGGGCGTTTGTGGGGACGACAAGTAGGTGTTTATAATCTGTTGGGAGCAAGTATGTTTCTGATTCTGCTGATTGATCCACTCACAATTTATAATGTTGGTTTTTGGTTAAGTCATTGTGCAGTTGCTTCAATAGTAGCTTTTTACTCCAGTATCAATAAATGGATCTATTTTAGCTTTCCACCGTTCAGATGGGCTTGGTCTATTATTGCACTATCTCTGTCAGCACAAATAGGAGCGGGGGCGATCAGTATTATGGTATTTCATCAATTCCCAATCTACTTTTTGTTATCCAATCCTTTATTGATACCTGCAGTTACCCTAGCTTTGGTGTTGGCTGTTGTTGGTGCATTGTTTTGTTGGTCAGGTTTAATTATGTCGTTATTAACTGAAGGGATGAGCGATGTGCTGTTTTATATGAATAATGTTGTAACATGGATTGACGGCTTGCCTTTTGCTTTGCAGACCAGGCTGAACTTTGAGCCTATTCAATTGGGGCTGTTTTTTCTAATCTTTATAATGATATATTTTTATTTAGAAAGTAGTCGAATTAAACTCGTGTTTGCTACATTGTTTATCACTATTCTGTTTGTTCTAAGTTTTCATTGCAACAGAGCTTTACTTCCGCAACGAGGAATTTTAATGAGTAAATCAAGGTCTGTATTGCTTGTGAACTATTTCAATGATTCTGTGAATGAGGTGTATGCAAGCAAAGCTATTGCGAATGATGAAATCAAATTTCTATTTGATGCCTATTGGACAAAATATGGAGTCAAACATGAACACCAAACGTATTTAGCTTGTAATGATTCAGATTCTTTGTTAACTGTAAAGTTTGTAGGAGATAAGTCCTATTTTATTGTAAGGAAAAAGTTGGTCTGGCCGTCAAAAGGATTAACTAAACCAGTTGAATGTGCAGCAATCATGTATGCGAATCAATTTGAAAATGATTCCGTGTATGAAAACATCGCTTTAAGAATCATTGATAGTAAAGAGTCAGATAAAATTTTTTACCATGCGGAATAAGTAAAAGTGTTGTTTAAAGCGCCTTGTAGCATGTTGTTCGATAGCGATGTGTTAATAAATTATGATTTTCATCAATAATATTTGGAGATATGGTGTGTTTATCTATTAATTTGCGATGTTTTTGCCAGTACAAAAACGGGGATAAAAGAATTCAGGCAACATGAGAATTTTTATTGCAGGAGCAGGAGAAGTAGGAACGCATTTGGCTAAGATGTTTTGTAATGCCAATCACGATGTGATTCTTATGGATGAAGAGGAGGAGAAACTAAAACAGGTTGACTCTCATTTCGATTTGATGACAATAGTTGGTACCATATCTTCTATTGAGGATTTGAAGGAGGCAAATGTTAAGTCGTGTGATTTATTTATTGCCGTACCACCCTATCAGGATATGAGTATATTGTCCTGCATTCTGGCTAAGCAGTTGGGGGCGAAAACAACCATTGCTCGTGTAAATAATCATGAATATCTGGATGAAGAAAATAAGTTGTTCTTTAAGCGTTTAGGTATTGATGAGTTGATATACCCTGAAAAGTTAGGAGCCAAAGAGGTTAAAGCTTCTTTAAAGCAAGTAGGTACTCGGCAATTGTTTGAATTCACAGGTAGTAAGTTGGTTATGGTGGCGCTTAAGGTGCGTGATAATGCACCAATAGTTGATCGTACATTAGCCGATATTTCGAGTGGCAACGAAACTCAAGCTTATAATATTGTTGCCATTAATCGCGATGGTGAAACAATTATTCCACGCGGAAAGGAATCGCTACAGCATAATGATTTAATATATGTGATTACTACCAAATCGGCAGTAAAGCAGGTGATGCTAGATGCTGGTAAAAAGCAATTCGAAATTAAGAATGTGATGATTCTTGGAGGTAGTAGAATTGGGAAAAAGGTGGCGCAAGGACTAGAAAGTAAGTATAATATTAAGTTGATTGAAATAGACAAAGAGAAAGCCATACGTTTGGCCGATCAACTATCAAATACATTGGTGATAAATGGCGATGGCCGTAATCTTGAACTACTAAAGGATGAAGGCATTAAGAAGATGGATGCCTTTGTGGCTGTGACCGGAAATTCGGAAGTGAATATTCTGGCTTGTCAGTTGGCCAAGAAAATGGGTGTTAGAAAAACGGTTGCTGAGGTTGAAAATATTGATTACATCGATTTAGCCGAGAATATAGGTATTGGTACTTTAATCAATAAAAAACTGCTTGCTGCAAGTCATATTTTTAGATATACGCTTCGTGCCAATGTGTCGCATGTGAAGTGTTTAATAGCGACCGATGCTGAGGTACTTGAGTTGGTAGCCCAACCAAGTTCTAAGATAACCCGAGGACCTTTATCTGAGTTGAGTTTACCAAAAGATGTTAATGTTGGTGGTATTATTAGAGGAGAATCTGCCATAATTGCAACAGGTGCTACTCAGATAGAACCAAATGATAAGGTGGTCTTGTTTGCTATGCCTTCTGGTATTGCGAAGGTTGAGAAGATGTTTAGTTAGAACAATTTCTTAGAATTGTTTTATTGAGGTCTGTATTCTAAAAAAAAATAACATATTTGTGCTTAAATAGCTGCTCATATATTTATGCTTAATACACGATTTATTCTACTGGTTTTAGGCCTTCTTCTTATTGTTGAAGGTGTTTTTATGCTTTTATCTGCTGGTGTTGCTGCATTGTATAATGAGTTTGATTTACCTTATCATTTAATTTCTTCGGCTATTTGTATAGTTGTGGGTGGAGGACTCGGTTTCTCCTTACTCAAATCGCCTAAAGATATTGGTAAACGCGAAGGTTATTTAATTGTAACATTAGTGTGGCTTGTGTTTTCTTTATTTGGATTATTGCCATTTTGGTTGAGTGGAGCAATCCCATCGTTTACAGATGCCTTCTTCGAAACAATTTCTGGTTTTACGACAACGGGTAGTAGTATATTAAATGATATTGAAGCCTTACCTCATGGTTTGCTATTCTGGCGAAGCCTGATACAATGGTTAGGAGGGATGGGAATCATAGTGCTTTCTTTGGCCATATTGCCAGTTTTAGGAGTTGGAGGCATGCAGATGTTTGTGGCCGAAGTGCCAGGGCCGGTGCCCGATAAGTTACATCCTCGTATTAAGGAAACAGCTAAGCGCTTATATGGTATTTATGTGCTTTTTACCTTTGTGGAAGCCGTTCTTCTGTATTTTGGAGGGATGACACCCTTTGATGCTATTTGCCATTCGTTCACTACTATGGCTACTGGTGGCTACTCTACTAAGCAAGCAAGTATTGCTTATTTTGCATCACCATTCATTCAATATGTGATGATCTTTTTTATGTTTTTGGCAGGAGCTAATTTTACCCTTTCATTTGCAGCTTTAAAAGGTCGTTTCTCAAAAGTAATTAAGGATGAAGAGTTTCAGTCGTACTTTTGGTTGGTTATAATTGTGAGCCTAGTTGTTGGTGGTGTGCTTTATTATACCGGCGGATCTTTAGGGCTTGAGCAATCATGGCGCGATGGTTTATTTCAGGTGGTTTCAATTATTACAACTACAGGTTACGCTACGGCTGACTACCTGCTGTGGGCACCTTTCTTGGGTGTGATAATCTTCTTGTTGATGTTTTTTGGTGGTTCGGCAGGGTCAACAGGTGGCGGTATTAAAATAGTTCGAATTGTATTGTTGATGAAGAACAGTTATTACGAATTAAAGCGTTTGGTGCACCCTAATGCAGTAATTCCTGTTCGTTATAATACGAGGGCGGTAAGTCAGGGTATCATCACAAATGTATTAGCCTTCATTGTTATTTATATGATGATTGTTGGCATCAGTATGATCATCATGAGTATAATGGGTTTTGATTTAGATACGGCCTTGGGAGCTGTTGCAACATCCATTGGAAATATAGGTCCGGGTTTGGGAGATGTGGGGCCGGCTTCAAATTTTTACCAGATACCCAATTTTGGTAAGTGGTTCTTGTCAATACTAATGCTGATTGGGCGTTTAGAGATATTTACCGTGATTTTGATTTTTTCACCTTATTTCTGGAAAGAGTAGATTTAATGTTTCAATGTGCCGATTTGGAGATGTATTAATTTTCAAATTAACTCATTGGCAAATTTTCAAATTGAACATTACAGGTCTACTTCTCCTTTTCCTTGTCTGATAATTTCAACTTCATCATGAGTGCAATCAATTATAGTAGAAGGTTCATTCGCACCATAACCACCATCAATTACAGCATCTACCTGATCAGCAAATTTTTCGTAGATGAGTTCAGGATCCGTAGTGTATTCAAGTACATCATCCTCATCCCTAACTGATGTTGATAATATAGGATTACCCAATTCCTTAACCAGTTCACGAATAATATTGTTATCAGGTATTCTGATCCCAACCGTTTTTTTGTTGTTCTTAAATAGCTTTGGAACATTGTTGTTGGCATTCAGAATAAACGTGAAAGGGCCTGGTAGGTGCCGTTTCATCAATTTAAATACAGTATTGTTGATTGGCTTGGTGTAATCCGAAATATGGCTTAAATCGTAACAAATAAAGGAGAGGTTAGCTTTCTTTAGATTGATGTTTTTGATGCGTGCTACTTTTTCAACCGCTTTGGCATTGTTAATATCGCAACCAATTCCGTAAATCGTATCGGTGGGATAAATAACCAAACCTCCATTGCGCAGAATGTCAGCCAGGCGTTTTAACTCTTTCTCATTCGGATTGTCTTCGTAGATTTTAACCAACATACATTAAGTCCTTTGTTCAGCTTAAAGAAAGTCATTATTGCTGGTGCATGCAAATGCGAAAGAGGACAAAACAAAAAAGCCACCCGATATAAATCGAATGGCTTATTGAGCGAAAGACGGGGCTCAAACCCGCGACCCTCAGCGTGGAAGGCTGATGCTCTATCAACTGAGCTACTTTCGCGTTTTTTGCGATTGCTCTATCTCCCGATACCTATCGGGATGAGCTACTTTCGCAATAACAGTTTTTCTTTTGCCGCTCTTAAAAAAAAAAGAGCCTGTGGAGGGACTCGAACCCCCGACCTGCTGATTACAAATCAGCTGCTCTAGCCAGCTGAGCTACACAGGCAAAAGTGTGGGGAGAGCAGGATTCGAACCTGCGAAGACATAAGTCAACGGAGTTACAGTCCGTCCCAGTTGGCCGCTTTGGTATCTCCCCAACTGTGTTTCAATATTTTTTAAATCTCCAACAACTCTTTAGTTGTCTTAATGGAGCCTGTGGAGGGACTCGAACCCCCGACCTGCTGATTACAAATCAGCTGCTCTAGCCAGCTGAGCTACACAGGCGGGTGGGTAAGCTACCCACATCGCACTGCTACAACCGTCTACCCTTGCTGCCGCCAGGCCCTGGGGGAGTTCAACGGGAGCTAGTCGTATGGGACTTACCCGTCTTTGTGATTGCGGATGCAAAAGTAAAACAAAAACGCTTCCATGCAAATAAACTTTGCTACTTTTTTTGCATCAAATACGTAAATAGGTGAAAATGAAAAACAAAAATTTTCACAAAAAACATTTTGATGTTTATTTTTAGCTCAAAGTGGTGCATTCGGAGGATATTTGTATTTTAGATGTCTAATTATTTTAAAAACCCAAATTATGGAAAAAACAGTATCAAGTTCTAAAGCGGGTATGACTTATGGTCTATACCTTGGTGTAATTTCAATTGTTTTCACTTTGGTCATTTATCTAGCGGGTATGGTTGGCGAAAGTTTTGTTACATGGATATCTTTGGCTATTTCAATTGGATTTGTTAGCTGGGCAATGATTAATTTCAGAGATAAGCAGAATGACGGATTCCTTCCCTATAAGCAAGGAGTTGGTCTTGGATTTATGACATGTTTTATTGGAGGTGTTATTTCAGCCATCTTTACTTACATTCTATTTCAATTTATTGATCCGGGATTAGTGGAGCAATTAGTTCAAAAGGGACTAGAAGAGGCTATTCAAAAGAATCCAGAAGTAGAAGGTAATATTGAGATGGTAGAATCCATGACAAGGAAGTTTATGAATCCTCCGGTGATGGCTATTATGGGAGTTTTCTCTTCAGCTATATTTGGTATAATAATTTCACTTATCTTAGCGGCCATCTTCAAAAAGGATAAGCCTATGTTTGAAGAAGAAACACAAGAAGCGGCAGAAGCATAATATGGATTTATCGATACTAGTACCATTATATAACGAAGAAGAATCGTTAAAAGAATTATTAAGTTGGATCCGGCGGGTAGTTGACCCGCTGGACTTAGCTTATGAAGTAGTGTTTGTTGACGACGGCAGTTCAGATACCTCGTGGAAGGTGGTGGAGGCCTTAAAGGAAGCAAACGATATGGTTCGTGGTATTCGATTTAGACGTAATTATGGTAAGTCAGCTGCCTTGTACTGTGGCTTTGAAGCAGCCAAAGGCGATGTTGTTATTACCATGGATGCCGATTTACAGGATAGTCCTGATGAGGTGCCTGAATTAGTGAAGATGATCCGCGAGCAAGATTTTCATATTGTTAGCGGCTGGAAGAAGAAACGTTATGATCCACTTGGTAAAACATTGCCAAGTAAAATATTTAATCGAACCGTTCGTTGGGTGTCAGGCATTAAGTTGCACGACTTTAATTGTGGTTTAAAGGCCTACAAAAACGAAGTGGTTAAAAATATTGAGGTATATGGTGAAATGCATCGCTATATACCTTTAATTGCCAAGCAGGCTGGTTTCGACCGTATCGGAGAAAAGGTGGTTCAGCATCAGGAACGAAAGTATGGCGTAACTAAATTTGGAATTGAACGCACCATAAAGGGATTCCTTGATTTGTTGTCGGTTACTTTTATCTCAAAATTTGGTAAGCGACCAATGCATTTATTTGGAGCTTTGGGTACATTAATGTTTATGCTTGGTTTAGGTTCCTCTTTGTATTTGGGAATGAAGAAACTGCTATATGTTTTCTATTATAAATTGTCAGCGCCTCTTATTGCTGATAGCCCTTATTTTTACATTGCGCTTGCTTGCATGGTAATTGGTACGCAATTGTTTTTAGCTGGATTTTTAGGTGAATTGGTATCGCGTAATGGTTCCGAGCGAAATAATTATCACATTTCCGAAACGATAGACTAATGGAGTTTTATAGTCGCATTGCATATGCTTATGACGAGTTGTTTCCATTGAATGAGAAACAGCTTGATTTTGTTGAATCGGCGGTTGGTGGACATTTTATTCTAAAACATGTTCTGGACATGGGATGTGGTACCGGTTCGCTGTCAATTGCAATGGCCAGAAGAAGTGCAAAAGTTAGGGCTTTTGATTTCGATGCTGAAATGATTGATGTTGCTAATGAAAAGTGTCCGCGAGCCTTGGATGTTCAGTTTAAGGAGGCAGATATGCAGGGTATTACTGACGAGTTTAAGGTTAAAAAATTTGATGCTATACTTTGTTTTGGTAATACTTTGGTTCATTTAGGCGAAGAAGCTGATGTCTTATCAATTTTCTGGAAAGTTGCGAAACTACTTAAGCCTGGCGGAAAGTTTCTATTTCAGATTGTTAATTACGATCGTATTCTTAACGATAAGGTGGATCATTTGCCAACGATTGAAACCGCTAATTATAAGTTTGTACGTAACTATGTTCATCGTGCAGATGGGAAAATTGATTTTAATACCGTTTTAACATCTGGCCAGGAAAAGATAGCAGAAAGCAGTGTTGTTTTATTGCCGCTTCTTAAATCATGGATGGATGCACCTCTGAAAGATTTATTTAAGGAAGTAAATTATTATGGTGATTTCAATCGATCAGAATACAAAGACGATTCCTTTCATCTGGTGGTTGAAGCCACTATTTAATTATTTGTTTTAACATCTGAACCACCCGTTTGTCAATTGGGAAGCTTAGTTCTGATTTTTCAATTTCTTTAATAGAGAGGCAATTTCAGAAGTAACAAGATTTTAAATAAAATTTAGAGGTTAATCATTTATGGTTAGCCTCTTTGTTTTTCATAATTATTAATGAGTGTAT
>NZ_JBNGOY010000069.1:0-23091 GCF_050589805.1 Carboxylicivirga fragile
TTGATAAATCATTTTGCTAATTACAATGGTTAATGCCGATACAAAAGCACAGATTGATTTTTTTATCAATCGTTTTGGTTTGTAAACGGTATTACACTGTCTTTATTAAGTTAACCACTAATCAACATAGTGGGTCAAAAATAGAAAAAATCTTTCATGATTTAGCTTAAGGATCGCATCTTTACTTACATAACTTTAGTCTAGATGCGATCCTTAAAATCTTTTCAAAAAAAAAAGCAGGACCATTAAAACAGTCCTGCTTTTTCAATATCAAATATTTTTTCTAGAAGAATTTACTTCTATCATCTACAATTGTAGCTTGTTTCTTAATTGCTTCAGTTGCCTGGTAGTCAATTTTGAAAGTAACATTTTGTTTCAATTGAGCTTTCTCAGTTTCTTCACTCGTTTCAACCTGCTCAACATTATTTACTTTCACTACATAAACACCATTGTTACCTGCAACAGGTGCACTTACTTCACCCATAGCTGTGGCAGTAGCTGCAGCAACTAATGCAGGTTCTACACCAGCTCCTGGAACCTGGAATGCACCAAAATCAATTCCTGTAGCCGATTGCACCTCTGATTCAAGTGAAGAAGCTAATGCCGTCATATCACTTTGATTCTTACCTTTAATTTCGGCAATAATCATTTCAGCTTTTTTCTCATTACGTAATTCGCGCTCAATACTTGCTCTCACCACGTTGATTGACTGACTGCCTTCTTCTTTTGCTCCAGTTAAATAAGCAATTACATACTCATCACCAAATTCATAAATTTCAGACATATCATTAACATCGGCTTTGAAAGCCCAACGAATTAACTCACGTGAATGCTCAAGATTACCAACACTGCGGTCGTTTTTCTTTAAGCTTCTACCGTAACGCTTAATTAAGTTTTCCTCTTTAACGCTGGCATTGAATTTCTCAATTGTTCCGTTTAAGGCTGCAAATTTGGCCGCCTTAGCATAAACATCCTGATTAGTACGTGTACTGTAGCTAAGCTTCTGCTCTAAGGTTGCTAACTTATACTTTGTTACCGGACGCCCTTTATCTTGAATATTGATAATGTGTGTTCCGAACTGAGTTTCAACTTTTACGATATCACCTTTTTTACCTTCGAAACAAGCATCGTTAAAAGGACCAACCATAGCACCTTCTTTAAACCAACCTAAGTCACCACCGTTCACTGCTGAACCAGGATCTTGGGAATTAGTACGTGCGATAGCTGCAAAATCAGCACCTGATTTAACCAAGTTATATAAGCTGTCGGCCAAAGCTGGATCTTTAACAAGAATGTGACGTGCTTTAGCTGAATCAGGAATCTGATTGATTTCTACTAAACGCGTTAACTTGTAGGTATCATTTTCGAAATATGGACCATAAACTTCGTTAACTTCAGCCGTTGCAATAAAACCTTGAAGGTTAGATGCAATTTGCTCAATCTTAAGATTACGATCAATATGATCAGCTTCTGAATTAAGCTTTACAAACTGAACCGCATCAATTTCAGGTTTTGAGAAATCAACCAATGCTCTGTCAATTTTCTCCTGAGCCATCTTCTTATCATCTTCCGATGGTTCAACTACAAAAGAAACGTACTCGATATCACGAATTGCTTCTTGCTTATAGTTATCAATGTTCTTTTTGTAATAATCTTTAATCTCACTGTCGCTAATTGTAATTGCTGAATCAGCAACAGTAGCATAACGCTTAACAACAAAATCGAAATCAACTTTTACTTGCTTCGCTTCAGCTTCAGACTTAGCTTGAGCATTTGTTACATACATACCCTTTTTAATTAACTCACGGTATTTTGTAAATAAACGCTCCTTCTTTATTTGTTTCTCCAAGAATAACCAATAAAACTCAGCTTGAGGATCAGCTTTCTTTTGCTGCAAAAAATTAACTACCTGAGCTTTATCAAATTGACCTGTCTGTGGATTAGTAAACATCTGGCGAATCTGGGGGTGAACATTCTTACCAGTAGCCAACTCTAAAAGCTCATCAGCTGTTACTTGAACTCCCAGTTCGTCATATTTATCATTCATGATAACATCCTGCACCATTTGGTTCCAGGCTTGCTCACGTAATTGTTGAGATGTATTCTCATCCAATGCAGACGAACGTGAATTTAGCTTATAATAATCTTCTAACTCTGTTAAATATTGCTGATATTCAGGATACGATACTGATGTTCCATCTATTTCACCAATTACCATATTTTGACTTCTGAACATTGAACCTCCTGAGTTCAAAAAATCTCCCAATAAAAAGGCCACTAAACCAAGACCAATCACAAAGATAACGATACCGGCTCTGTTCCTTATTTTCTCTAATGTTGCCATTCTCTATTACTTATTATTACTTTATACTGTTGTCGTTTTTTATTAAGGTTACGAATATACAAAAAAATGCCTTACACCATTCCTTGCAAGAAGCTTTGATTAAATAAAGTTTAGTTTAGAATCAATCTGAAATCACACTTACTTCAACTAATTCGATGCGTGCATTACTCGCTTCCAGAATACGGAAACAAAATGACTCAATATTTATCTCTTCATTAACCGTAGGAATTGATTTATTATGAAGAAGAATCAATCCGGCTATTGTCTCATAATCTTCCGATTGCGGAAGATTAAAATCGTATTTCTCGTTTAGGTAATCAATTTCTAAGCGGGCTGAAAAACGGAAGGTAGTTTCGTTAATCACTTCATCGATGTGTTCGGTTACATCGTGCTCATCATTAATCTCACCAAAAATTTCTTCCAAAATATCTTCGAGCGTAACAACACCTGCAGTCCCCCCAAACTCATCAACCACCAGTGCAATACTCTTATTTTCTTTTGTAAATAGTTCCAATACCTTATTGGCCGTCATCGTTTCTGGCACAATGGAAATTGGACTCACACAGTTACGCAACTTCTTTGGTTTCTTAAACAAAGAAGAAACATGCACATACCCAATAATATTATCGATACTCTCTTTATAAACCAATATTTTAGATAAACCAGTTTCGATGAATTGCTTATTCAAAGGCTCCATCTCTTCGTTTACCTCTATGGCCTGCAATTCTGTCCTGGGAACAATGCATTCTCTTATCTTAAGTTTGCTAAAATCCAATGCATTCTTCAATAACTTAAACTCATTGCTCGCATCCTCCTTATCTGTCTTCTCATGATGCTCGGTTAGCAGGTTATCCAAATCAACCTTTCCCAACATCCACTGACCTTGCTTGGGCGCCGTTTTAGCTTTTAACAAAACCGTAATCACAAAATTCGAAACCCACATGGTAAGACGACTAAATGGATAAAGAATGGTATAAAAAAACAATAATGGTAGTGCAAAAATATTTAAAACGAAGGTTGGATTAATTCGAAATAATGTTTTGGGTAAGAACTCGGCAGTAAGTAGAATAATAAAGGTTGAAATGACCGTTTGAATTAATAAAATCGCAGTCTCTGATTGCACATAACTTACGATAAAAGGCTCAATAACAAGCGCCATTTGCAAGCCATATATTACAAGCGCTACATTGTTGCCTATTAAAATAGTGGATAAGAAAATCCCAGGGTTCTGAACAAAACGATCAATGATTCGGGCAGGAAAAGGATATTTTTTCTTATTAAGCTCCAACAGCAATTTATTGGAACTAAAAAAAGCCATCTCACAACCTGAGAAAAAGGCTGAAAAAAGAAGTGTTAAAGTAATTACTGTAAAGTTGTTCATGTATTCTGCGAACGGTTTCTTATTGGAAAGATAGGAAAACTTATTAAAATATAGCGCTACTCCTCCAACGCAATAATACCACTTACATCACGTACTTCCCAGTTTTTCATGGACTCATCCGAATCGAAACCTGTACCTGTAATGATTTCTGTGGCTTTTGTCATTTTCACGAACTTTTCACTATAGATTTTTCCTTCCTTCACATCCCAAAAGAGTTGTTCTGTATTTAAAACCTCATCTTTTTGGTTAACGGCTTCCACATCGTTATTCAATTCCCAAAGCTGTTCCTTTTCGAGATACAGTGCCTTCGAACATTTAATTTGTGCTTCAACAGTGCCATCAGGTAAATACATAATCACATTTAAGCCATTGGGAAAATCCATGTATGGAGCTTCCTTTTTTGCGTAACGAAGCATATCAGGGGTTAACAAACGATACTTAACCCGACCCGAATCAGTAATTACAGATTCTAAATCTTTATAAACTAAAGCAGGTAATTCCTCACGATCGCCAATGGCCTCGATTTCTTCCGGCTTATTTGACGTACACGAACTTATAAAAACATAAACAGCAAGCAGTAAAAAACTGCTTGCTGAAAATATGTTTGAAATGATATTTTTTCTATTAAGTATCAAAGCTTATTTTTTAGCTCTTACGGTAGTCTGAACGTTTATCCAACCTTCAATCTTGTAAGCAGCGCCAACTTGTAATGTATTAAAGAAAATCTCTTCAGTACCCGGGAAATATTGCGAGTACATTACAATTAAGTCATTTGCTTCAGCAGCCATTTCTGCATCAACTGACTTAGCTTTTTTGAACTGGTCAACTGCAGCCCAATATACTGTTTTATGCTCAAACTCATTAGAGCCATATTTTGAAGCAGCCGAAGCATAGGCTTTTCCAATTAAAATATAAGGTGCTCCCCAATCAGAACGTAAGGCAATTGCTTTTTTAGCCTCACTACGTACTTGAGCAAATTTACCCTGAGACATATAGATTAAACCAATATAATGATGATACTTAGCTTTAGTTTCATCATCCTCTTCAAGTGTGATAGCCTCTTGGAAATAACCGACAGCCCTATCCATTTCCTTACGTTTCATGTACATTTGAGCTAATCCAAAAGCAGAAGATGCTGATGGCTCAATTACATGTAGGTGTTCAGAAGACTTGTAAAACAAGTCAGACTCGGTACAATCACCTCTTGCTAATAAGCGGTTAACACGTTTCAACCAATCTAAATCTTGTGTGTGATCAGCTAATTGAGGTGCGAAAATATTAGAAAGCACTTCACAGTTTGCTGCTCCACTCTGAGCAAATAAACTCTCAACTTGCTTTTTCTGCTCATCAATTACTTCTGGTTTCTTACTAGTTTTCTTTTTAGCATCCAAAATGTCGGTTACCTGAGTGTAGGTATTTACCAAATCTTCCCCACTAAGTGCATCCATCTTATACATGGCAACACTACTCATCATGTACGACATCAATACAGCTGACTGAGTTTTTGAAGTACGTATACCCACAGATTCTTTTAATAAGGCATGCGCCTCTTTAATAACCTCAGTATCGTCACGCTTATAAGTTAACATCGAAACGGCCTTCTTACCATTAATGTAAGCAGTTGGATATTTCTTATGCGTACCAAAATATTTAATACGTTGGTCATAAATCTTCATCAAAAGACTGTAAAGCTCATCTTTTTTGGCAGCATCTTTTGTCCCTTTGTACATTGCTTGTACCATTCGTTCTCCATGAGAATAAATGTTCATACTTGATGCAGGACACTCATTAAAAACAATTTCCCAATAAGGATATGCTTCTTTAATGTTGTTCTGCTTGTAGTATTCAGAATAAAGAGAGAGGTTCTCTAAGCATCTAATGCTATCTTCTCCATGTCCATACTTGGACCCATCTTCAACTCCCTTTTGAGCAAACATTACTGAACTAAACAGTAAGCCTGCAATTAATAATGTAGTAATTTTCATTGGCATGGTATTGCGGTTTATCATTGTTACTAATCAAATTTCTGTTTAAAGAACCAATTTTCATGTAAAGTTAAATTGACTGTTACTTTACCATAGGTTTCTTTAACTAATTTATAATCTGTCGTTCCTCTTTGACCCCATTCAAATGCAACATTTAATGATGTTTTTGAACGCTTTAATGGTAAACCTACTCCAAAACTTATGCCAAAATCCTTCAATTGGTGATCATTTAGGATTAAATAGTCATTTTTGTAATAGGTACCAAGGCGGTATCGTATACGTGCCGGATAGAAACGAGCACTTCTTTCATTTGGAATAAATTCAGCACCAAAAGCCCATTTTTCCATGTCTGCGGTCGTAGTGTTGTCATCTGGAAACTTAGCTTCGCTCCATTTTGCCAAAGTATAATCAGCTGTTAGAGTTAATGCATCTTTAATATTATAAGCTACCCCAAATCCATACTTTTCTGGCATTTCAAAGGCGTTACCTGTTAATTTATTTTCGTCATAATGTAAGGTATCAACAGCAATCACCATCTTACCTTCTGATTCCAAAGTGTTACCTTCAGCAACCAATCGAGTTACTTTACCACCAATACCTGTTTTGGGATTATAGATACCACCAAATGTTAAGCTGTGCTTTTCATTCAAGTCCAATTTGTATTGAGCACCAAAATCCATGAAAATATCATTTATTTGGATACGCATGGATGTTCCCAGTTTTGAAGCAACTGCATCATTTGGGAATTGCACCAATGAAGAATGACGAATATTTCCAAACATATAAGAAAAGTGCGCTCCAACTGATAAATTCTTAACTGGACTTAAAGCTAATCCAACATAAGCTTTAGATGTATTTCCTTCTCCTGAAGTTGTAAATGTAGAGTATTTTCCATCATAACTAGGATAGCCATTGGGATTAGAGTCGGATTGTATATTATCATCATAAAAGTCGTAGCCCACAAGTGAGGTTGGCTCCACTCCAACAGACATAAACCCCCATTTAGCAACCGGAAAACCTACCGCAAAATAAGCAAAGTTCATATCAGACATTTCTGATGTGGCCTCATCCGTTTGTAATTTCTGTTGAAAACCGATTAAGCCCCCTTCAAAAAAGAAGGACAATGAATCCATACCGTGATAAGAGGCCGGGTTCATATTGTTAAGGTTGGTAGAATTACTCAAGGCAATACCTGTACGCCCCATCGCAGCATTACGGCCAAATCCTCCATCTTGCATCTCACCCAAGCCATACCTTGAATATGGAGAGAAAGTACGTTTTTGAGCAATTGCGCTAAAGGAAACCAAGACAATGATTAAAGTCGCAGAAAAGAGTCTATATTTATTGTGCATTATATTCGAGAATTCTATTAAGTCCTATAAGTACTAAATTCGAGCTTACAAAGATGGGATTTTTTAACTTCCTTGCAAAAAATTCTGCATCCCCTCCGGTTATAACTGATATTAGATTTAGATATTGTTGCTTTAAATGCTGAATCACACCGTCAATCTCCAAAACCATACTATTCTGAACTCCTGCCTGAATAGCTGTTTCTGTACAATCACCGATAAAATGCACATCCTCATTTGGCTCGAGCAAGGGTAAACGACTTGTATATTGATTTAAAGCCTTAAATCGCATATGCATGCCTGGAGATATATTCCCACCTTTGAAATTACTTTTTGCATCAACTACTTCATACGTTAAAGCAGTACCAGCATCAAAAACCAATACATCTTTTTGTGGATATAGTTCAACGGCGCCTGCTACAGCAGCCAACCTGTCCTTTCCGATGCTTTCTTTAGATTTATAATTCCATGAAAAAGGTAAGGCTGATAAATGATTCAACTCTAAAACAAAAGGGATGTGATTTCTTAAATTTGTAAGCAAAAGGTCATTATCTTCGTTAACTACTGATGATAGAATCGCCCGCGTTATACCGTATTGAGATACGAGATCTTGAATACTACTTTCATCAAGAAAATTAGTAGAATCGGTAACAGTAATTTGGCACTGGTCAAAAATTCCTAATTTGCACTGTGTATTTCCTCTGTCAATAACTAAATTCACCTCAAAAATTACTAATTTATAACGAGTTTAAACTATATCGGTTTGAACTTCGCGCAAATATAGTAATTAAAACCATTAAGGGATTAAAGGTTCTTATTCATTAAGTTAGTTTATGCGAAAAGTTGTAGTTGTAGAAGACGATAAGTTTATTTCCGCCATATTCACCATGTTCTTACGTGAACTAGGTCATGAGTTAGTAGGTAGATGCGCCAATGGTACTGAAGCTATTGATTTATGCCACCGCTTACGTCCGGACGTAGTACTAATGGACATTCATCTGGAAGGAGAACTTGACGGTATTCAAACAGCCGAACAACTACGATGCGAATTAGACATCCCTGTGATTTATGTTTCGTCTGACACTAGTAGTCAGGTTATAAAGCGAGCCATTGTATCCAATTCATATGGTTATCTAGTTAAACCTGTCAACAAAAAAGAACTTGGTATTAGCATTGATTTAGCCTTCTACAAACACAGAGTAGACCAGGAACAACGAGAGCGTGAACGAGGTTACCGCCAATTTATTAGCGATGCACCAATGCCACTAATGATTATTCAAGAAGGAAAAATACAATACCTTAACCATCTGGCACTTGATCTATACAAAACCCATTATATGGAGGATGTCATCACACTTCCATATTTAAATTTTGTTGAGCCTGATTATCACAAAACAGTTGAAGAACTACTTAATAAGTTTAGCGAAAAAGGCCTTGGCTTTCAGGATGTGAAAATTGCCATGCAAGATGTGCATGGTCAGGTTTTCAATGTAAAAATGTCAGGCTCATCAATAGTTTTCAACAAAATGAAGTCCTTACAAGTAACATTAATTGAGTGTGCTGATTTTGAGTATAGCAACAAAACCTCCATTGCATACAAAACAATGATAGATTCGTTTGGTCTACCCTATTTTATCACCAACGAAAACTTGAAAATAAAGGAAGCCAGTAATAGTAAAATATTCAATGGCATTGAAATAATGGATAAAACCATTACTGAACTTAACAATGTGTTTACCGCTGTTGACGAGAAGAAGCTAATGTACTCACTTAAATCGATGGACAACACCATTTCCTTATTTAAAGGTCATGCCATTAAAGATTCAACAGGTACTATTCACGAAATTCTCTTCTACCCAACAAGGTAACTTTACGCTTTAATAAATTCCAGTATTTGATTAAAAATAGATTTAACGTCGTGTACTGAATTTACTTGCTCTATCATTAGATAGAGCTTACTACGCCCCTCTTTCATTTTCACTTGCTTAGGATTGCTCTGTATCCAGGCTAATATCTTTGTAAAAACCTGCGATTCAAAAAACAGCGATTCTTGATTAGCCACAAAGTATAAATACACCAGGTTATTCTTAAAGATGATTTTCTCAATACCAATCTTCTTGGCCATCCTACGTATGCGCACAATCTCCAGCAAGCGTTGTCCCGATTCTGGAATAGCTCCAAAGCGGTCTATCAGGTTAGATTCAAATGCCTGAAGCGCTTCTTCTTCTTCAATGTTATCCAACTCGCGATAAAGATGCATGCGTTCTGCAATGTTCTCAATATAACTATCGGGCAAACGCAATTCAGTATCCGTTTCTACAATACAGTCTTTAACAAAGATGGCTTCTTCCGCTGCCTCTTTTTGTTCCTCTTTATACAAATCCTTGTACTCAGTCTCCTTTAATTCAAGCAAAGCCTCGTTGAGTATGCGTTGATATGTTTCGTATCCAATATCTGAAATAAAACCACTTTGCTCACCTCCCAATAAATCTCCCGCTCCACGAATGTCAAGATCTTGCATGGCGATATTAAAACCACTGCCTAAATCAGAAAACTCTTCAACAATCTTCAATCGACGTCTGGCCTCCTGAGTTAAGGTACTCAACGGCGGCGCCATTAAATAACAGAATGCTTTTTTATTGGAACGCCCAACACGCCCCCGTAGCTGATGCAACTCGCTCAAACCAAAATGATGTGCATTATTAATAATGATGGTGTTGGCATTGGGAATATCAAGCCCCGATTCAATAATGGTTGTTGCAATCAACACATCGTATTCACCAGAAATAAAGTCAAGCATTATTTTTTCCAGCTTAGCCCCTTCCATCTGACCATGAGCCACAATAGTTTTTACATCGGGCAACAAGCGATTCAACATATCCTGAATCTCCATTATATTCTGAACCCTATTATTAATAAAGAATACCTGCCCATTGCGTTCAACCTCGTATAAGATGGCCTCTTTAATAATAGCTTCATTCAAAACATGAACTTCTGTAATGATGGGATGGCGGTTCGGTGGTGCCGTATTCAAGATAGATAGATCACGCGCACCCATCAACGAAAATTGCAAGGTACGCGGTATAGGTGTTGCCGTGAGCGTAAGCGTATCAACATTGACCTTTAGGTGTTTCAACTTCTCCTTTACCGAAACACCAAAACGTTGCTCTTCATCTATTATCAGTAAACCCAAATCTTTAAACGCAACATCTTTTCCAATCAGGCGATGGGTACCGATTAGAATATCTAATTGCCCTTCCTTCAATTTAGTAATGGCCGCCTTAGTATCCTTTGCTTTTCGTAGCCGGCTCACATAATCTATCGATACAGGAAACTCTTTCAAGCGCTCCTTAAAAGTTTGATAGTGCTGCAATGCCAATATGGTTGTAGGAACCAATATGGCAACTTGCTTATTATCTGAAACCGCTTTAAAAGCCGCTCTAATGGCTAACTCAGTTTTACCAAAACCAACATCGCCACAGACCAAACGATCCATAGGGGTTGACGATTCCATATCACCTTTAATAGCTACCGTTGATTTGTATTGATCAGGCGTATCTTCATATAAAAAGGAAGCCTCTAATTCAGTTTGCAGGTATGAGTCAGGCGTAAATGCAAAGCCTGGATTAGCCTTACGCTTAGCATACAAACCGATTAATTCGCGAGCAATATCCTTAACCTTCGATTTAGTCTTATCTTTTAGCTTTTGCCAGGCAGGCGTTCCTAATTTATTGATTTTGGGTGGCGTACCGTCCTTTCCTTTGAATTTTGAAATACGGTGTAAGGAATGGATATTCACCAATAAAATATCGTTATCACGATACAATAAACGAATAGCCTCCTGTGGCTTTCCATTTACCTGTGATGTTACCAAGCCTCCAAAACGGCCTACTCCATGATCGATGTGCACCACATAATCACCCGGATTAAGACGATTTAATTCCTTTAAAGAAATTGCTTGTTGCGCGGCTTTAGCTTTCTCTGTTCGCAGCGAGAACTTATGGTAACGCTCAAATATTTGGTGATCGGTATAAAAACAAAGGGATGCATCGTTATCAACAAAACCCTCATGCAAGCTATGGTTGATTTCGACATATTTAACTTTAATACCTCTATCGTGAAAAATAGCTTGCAGTCGTTCGAACTGCTTGGTATTATCCGATAAGATATGACATTCGAATTGCGCTTTAGACTTTTCTTGTAAATCACTTTCCAGCAAGTCAAAATTCTTGTGAAATACGGGTTGTGGTGAAAAGCTAAAATTAACTGTCTCAGTATACTTTGAGCTATGTTTTTTACCGAATAGAATTTCCACCCTATCCTTTAGTCCTTCAATGAAGGTTTCGCTACTGCAAACCTGGTTGGCATGAAGGTAATCTTTTTCGCTCTCCTCGTCTAATTCTTCCTCTTCAGATACTTCCAGCAAATTTAACTTAGCACTCACTTCATTCATCCGTTCCGAAACAAAGTCAGGATTATCCATCCATACCTTGGTATTGGCTGGCAAATAATCAGACAAAGCACAAAGCTGACTAGACTCTTGATTTTCCGTCAGGTTTGGAACAATAATTACCTGCTCCAATTTCTCCTTCGAAAGCTGATTTTCCAAATTGAATTTGCGAATACTATCAACCTCATCTCCAAAAAAATCGATTCGATAAGGATCTTCATCAGAAAACGAATAAACATCAATAATACTTCCACGCACGGAATACTGACCGGGTTCAAAAACAAAATCAACCCTTTGAAAATGATACTCGATCAACACGTCAGTAATGAACGAAATATCAAGACTATCGCCAGTATTAATCACTAAGCGATTATTATTTAGCTCTTCGGCAGAAATAACTTTCTCAATCAATGCTTCGGGGTAGGTAAGCACAAAAAGCTCCTTTACTCCGGTATGCAAGTGACTCAAGGCCTCAGTTCGTAGCAGTACATTCTGGCTATCTTTTTGTCCGTATTCAGGCGATCGCTTAAACGAAGATGGCAAAAAGGACACATTAGTAGCTGAACTAAGTTGGGCTAAATCATTATACAGATAGGCCGCTTCTTCGCGATCATTCATAACCACCAAATGAGGCCCTTGATCGATTAAACTGGCCATTATAACAGCCTTTGAACTACCAACTAATCCATTTAAATACAATTTAGTCGAAGTCGTCTTTATGCTTTCTCGAATCAACTCTATTCGCTCATCACCTTTATAAAAGGCCAATATCTGATTTAGCTCCACTCTTGAATATTTTTCACAAAAATAAAGTATTTAATTAACTTTGAATACTAGGCCAGAAGCTTGTAGTTTTCCTTTAGTACTTGCGGTTCCATTTTTATATGGCTTCTTGCTCAAAAATATCTGACAGTAATAATACCCTTTCTTTTCTGGTCGAAAATTTAAATGATAAAAACCATCCGAATCCTTTTGAGGTAATTCCCAAGGAGCTAATTGCAAAAAAGTAGTTTCGGTATAATCAGAATATGAATGAAGGCGACTAATCTTTCGGGGCGACATTGGCCTTGGAAATTCTTCGGAATAAACAACAATGGAATACAGGTGATAATTATCTGTATCCATTTTAAAGGATAATTTAATTTCGTCACCTACATAAGTTTCTTGCTTTATATGTCCAAAATTCAAATAGACATCCAAAAAGTTTTCATAATAACGGAACTCACCACCATCCCATGCCACACCTATACCTACATGCGTATGAAAGGGATCGATGCAATTTTGTTTATGCCCATCATTGGGTTTACGCTCAGCCATAAATGCCAAGTGACACTCCTGCATATATGCACTAATATTATTTGGCTCCATTGGCAATTGCCCTTCCGATGAAATGGAGGATGCATTCTCAACCATGTGATGAACACCTCCATCATTAGCAAAACGAATATACGGCTTCTCACCAGCCATATTCCAATGCCCCATGTACTTATTTAAAGCAGCTTCATGAGCCATCCTATTAGCCACACGCGAAGCAAGAATATCCAACCTTACGGTTTGAACACGATATTTCCTTCTAGATCGATTAATGTTATCAACTTGCGCCAACTTAAGTTTTAATAGCTCATCACTATCTTTAAATTGGGGCAGGCGCGTTTCTTCATCATTCAACTGCTTATAAGTTGAAAACAATTCTGTTTGACCAAAACTCAAACTTGTCAGCAATAATAGGGCAATTAAAACACATAGCTTTCTTAAATACATCATATCTTAAAAACATATTGAACAGCCATTTAGTTGAGTATTTCAGATTGCTTATAGCTTCCTCGAACTAAATATTGGCTAAAACTTTCTGAAATTATAAAATGAAATGTATTTTTAAGCTATGAGAATATTAAAATTTGGTGGAGCATCGGTTAAAGATGCTGATGGTGTTAAAAACATAGCTACAATTATACAACGTTTTTCAGAACCAATGGTGATCGTAATATCAGCCATGGGTAAAATGACTAACGCCTTTGAGCACTTAGTAAAGTCCTATTTTGATGCTAAGCAAAATGAAATTAATGACAACTATAACAAGATCAAAGCCTACCACCACAATCTTGTAAAAGAACTTTTTGATACAGATCAAACTAACATTGTTGATTCCTTATTAAAAAAGCTAGAAGACAAACTACAATCAGAAGCTTCTTTAAATTACGATTTTGAGTATGATCAAATCGTACCTTTTGGCGAATTGTTAAGCACACACATTGTTAGTACTTATCTTAATTCGGTAGAAATAAATAATGAGTGGGTTGATATTCGCAAAGTATTAAGAACCGATGACAACTATAGAAATGCTGGCGTTAATTGGGAATTAACTCAAAAAATGATGTGCGCTAGGTTTTCCACAAATAACAATCAGCGCTTTATCACCCAAGGCTTTATTGGCTCTAATGAAAACAACTTAACAACCACTCTTGGCCGCGAAGGATCTGATTACACAGGTGCTATCATCGCATATGCCCTTGATGCAAATAACCTATCCATTTGGAAAGATGTGCCGGGCGTGCTTAATGCCGATCCAAGGTGGTACACGAAGGCTCATAAGATTGATGAATTATCGTATTGGGAAGCCATTGAATTAACTTATTACGGGGCGCAGGTCATTCATCCAAAAACCATTAAACCACTACAAAATAAGCAAATACCCTTATTGGTAAAATCGTTCATCAAACCCGATGAAGATGGAACAGTAATTAACGCAACGGAGCAAGCTCAAAAATTAGACCCCATATTTGTACTTAAAAAAGACCAGACACTTTTAAGTATTTCTCCAAAGGACTTTTCTTTCATTCTGGAACAAAACCTGAGTGATATTTTTCAGGTGGTTTCAAAACATCAGGTAAAGATTAACCTTATGCAAAGTTCAGCCTTGAACTTCTCAATATGTGTGGATCATCACAAAAACATCGGCAAAGTAATTGAGGAACTAAGCAGCGACTTTGACATTCGCTACAATGAAGACATGGAGTTAGTAACCATTCGACACTATACCAATGCAGCCATTAATGAAATCATTTCTAATAAAGAAGTTGTGGATTCGCAAGTCAGTCGAAAAACAGCACGATATGTAGTTAAGAAATCAGAATGGAACTTTAATAAAGTGTAGAAGTTAACTATACTTCTACACTTGTTCTTACTTTGTTTTAATGTAAAAAGCAGCCTTGTAACCTAATAAATCACCATCATCGGTAGTTGCCTCGTAGGCCACTAAAACTGATAATACTTTTTTGCTCATTACAACTTGCTCTTCATCGTAGTACCACGCTTCCCAGAATTGCAACTTAGCCACTTTATCGCGCGAAAAGTCTTCTTTATCTTCAATGGCCTTCACATCAGAAACCGACATTGGCGCCTCGGTGACATAATCATAAGCCTCAGCTTGATGCTCATAAACCGATTCAAATATTTGATCGACCATTCGCTTTCGGTTTAGCTTACTCAAGCTTTTCTCAGCCCATTGATCCAACGAATCACGATTTTTTATAACCACCGAATAAATAATTGTATCGGCTAATAACTCACCCGACAAGATGTTTTCTTCAATTACACTAGAATTGGTATTTGACTTTTGAGTACAGGATGTACAAAAAACAAAAAAGCACATTGTAATAATTACAATGTGCTTAGCTTTATTAAGTTTCATTCTCATATCTATAATTTGCAAGAGCTTGATTTTTATCTATCAAAACTTAAACGCTCTCCTCTAATATTTTCATCGACTTTTCCATCGGCATATACTAACTGGCCATTCACAAAGGTATGGGAAATGGCATGCGAAAACTTAGTCCCTTCAAAAGGTGACCACCCGCACTTGTATAGCACATTTTCTTCTTTAACTTCCCATTGCTTATCATCAGCTACTAAAACCAAATCGGCCTTATAACCCTCCTTAATGTAACCACGTTTGTCTATCTGATACAGGTCAGCAGGCGCATGGCACATCTTTTCCACAACTAATTCATAGGTAAATATACCCTGCTTCACCATTTCCAACATAGCCACCATAGCATGTTGAACCAATGGCCCTCCCGATGGTGCTTGAAAATATTTATTGGCTTTTTCTTCTTTGGTATGAGGCGCGTGATCAGTAGCTACTACATCCAACCTGCCTTCTTTTAAGCCTAAGCGCAAAGCATCACGATCAGCTTCGGATTTAACCGCAGGGTTCCATTTAATTTTAGATCCATACTCGTTATAATCCTTATCTGAAAACCATAGATGGTGCACACACACTTCTCCAGTCACACGCTTCTTTTTGAGTGGCATACCAAAATCAAGCAACTCCAATTCCTTGGCTGTAGTTAAATGCAAAATGTGTAATCGAGCATTATGCCTACGTGCTAATCCTGCCGCTTTCTTTGACGACTTATAACACGCCTCGGCAGAACGAATAACAGGATGGTATTTAAATGGCATATCGTCACCAAACTGCTCACGGTAAATATCCGTGTTTTTCTTAATGGTATCTTCATCTTCGCAATGCGTTGCAATCAACACCTTGCTTTCAGCAAATATCTTGTCCAATACAGCTTCATTGTCTACCAACATATTACCCGTTGAAGAACCCATGAAAATCTTAATTCCACATACTGTTTTAGGATCAGTCTTTAATAACTCCTCAACATTATCATTGGTTGCACCTATGTAAAAGGAATAATTAGCGGCCGATTTCTGCGCAGCAATCTTATATTTCTCTTCTAACACCTCATGTGTTGTTGCCTGAGGTTTGGTATTTGGCATCTCCATGAACGAAGTAATACCGCCTGCCACAGCAGCACGCGATTCCGATTCAATATTTGCCTTTTGTGTTAAGCCAGGTTCTCTAAAGTGCACCTGATCATCTATGGCTCCGGGCACCAACATTAAACCTTTTGCATCAATCACTTTATCAGCTTCAGGGCATGAACCATCAAAGATAAGCTGCTTAATGGTATCGTTCTCAATCAACACACTTCCTACTTGTTGCGTGCCTTCGTTAATGATATTTGCGTCTTTTATTAAAAGAGTCGACATATAATTTGATTCAAATGATTACTTGATAAAATTAGTAAGAGTACGAACTAAAGTCAAACTTCATACTTCTTAAAGAAACTGCTAATCTTCATTTTAATAACTCCCCAAACAGCTTCATTAAATATTCCTCCGCTCATTTTAGAATTACCTTCTTGTCGATCGGTAAAAATAATTGGCACCTCCACCACATTAAAGCCATATTTCCAAGTTGTGAATTTCATTTCAATTTGAAAGGCATAACCTTTCAAACGTATCTTATCAAGCTTAATGGTTTCCAGTACTTTTCGGCGATAACATTTAAACCCTGCCGTTGTATCCATCACTCTCATGCGCGTAACAAAACGAACATAAACCGATGCAAAATACGACATCAACACACGCCCCATTGGCCAATTAACCACATTCACGCCTGATATATATCTTGAACCAATGGCTAAGTCAGCATTTTGTTTTTCGCAGGCATCGTATAATTTAATCAGATCATTGGGATTATGCGAGAAATCGGCATCCATCTCAAAAATGTAATCATACTCATTTTTAATGGCCCACTTAAAACCTGTAATATAAGCTGTTCCTAAACCAAGCTTTCCTTCACGCTCAATCATATGAAGCGTTTCGGGATAGATGGTTTGCATCCGTTTAATAATCGATGCAGTTCCATCGGGCGAATTATCATCAATAATTAATACCTCAAATGAAAGCGGTAACTCAAACACAGCCGAAATAATGGCCTCAATATTTTCTTTTTCGTTGTAAGTAGGAATTATTACAAGGTTCTTTATCATCTCTTAATCTTATAAGGCCAAAGTTAACAAGATTGGGCAAATACCTCTTGTGTTATTTGGGTATTTATCATCTTAATAACTAAAGCTACTGCCCCCAACAAACTCACGAATAATGGATGTAGGTGGAATTTCCTTGCTCTGCACGGCCTTAAAATAACTGAAGAACTTGAGCAAGCGACACGCTTCCGAATATTCAAGCTGATTGGGCTGCACTTCCAACAATATGGATTCGGCCAATGGCTTTAATACCGACAACTCATATAACAATGCCGTATTAAACATTACATCCGCCTCCTCTTGAAATGGAAAGATGTGCTTCTCTTCACCTCGTCGAACACTTTGCCAACGCGAAATAGTATCCTGAGCCGAATAGTTTCGATATTTATAGTCACGTACAATGCGTCGGATTAAACGATTGTCGGTTGTATGAATCAGGTTTTGATTATCAATATTTATTGATGTCAAAGCCGATACGTATATTTTGAATTTTGATTCATTTGGAATTAGGTGCGTTAACTGTGGATTTAAGCCATGAATACCTTCAACTATCAATATATTCTCCTCATTCATCTGCAACTTATCGCCATCGTAAAAACGCTGCCCGGTCTCGAATGAGAACTTAGGAATTTCAACTTCTTTACCCGCCAACAAGTCCACTAACTGCTGATTGAACAACTCCACATCAAGCGCATCCAAGGCTTCAAAATCATATTCGCCATTCTCATCCAAAGGTGTCTCTTCGCGATTCACAAAGTAATTATCCAAGGAAAGATTCAAAGGATTCATTCCTGCAACCATTAATTGGATAGCAAGTCGTTTCCCAAAGGTTGTTTTTCCACTTGAAGAAGGTCCACTAATTAATACCAGCTTCACCTCTTTTTTACGCTCACTTATCAAATCAGCGATGTGTCCAATCTTTTTCTCGTGAAGGGCTTCCGATACTTTAATTAGCGTTTCAGCCTCACCACTGGAACAAGCCGCATTAACATCACCCAGATTCTGAACATTTAAAACACGATTCCATTCCGAAAACTCCTGAAAAATATCGAACATCTTATTCTGAACCACAATATCCTCCAACTCCTTCGGATTTGATCGTTTCGGAATTTGCAACAACATACCGTTGTAATACTTTATAAGATCGAACACCTGCAAATAACCAGTGGAAGGCACCAGATAGCCATAATACATACCCAAGTATCCATCCAGCTTGTAATAACTTGTATATACTTCTCCGCGGTGCTTAATGAGTGTCACCTTATCTTCCTGATTTTGCTCTTCCAAACGTTGAATAACCTCTTCCGATTCTTCTTCGCGCTGTACAAATGGTAGATTTGCGCTTACTATTTCACGCATTCGTTTACCTATCTCTAATACATCTTCCATATTGAGTTCTCCGCCTGCGTTCTCAAGCGAACAATACGTTCCTTTCGAAACAGAATGCTCAATTCTCAACTTCGCCTTTGGGTAAAGTTCAGATACAGCTTTGGACAGAACAAAAGATAAACTACGGATATACATACGCATACCATCTGGTTCCGTGAGGTCGATAAATCGGATATTCTGCGGATGGTACAATTCGAATGACAAATCCTTCAGGCGATTGTTAGAAAAAGCTCCGATAATAGGATTTGCTAGTTGAATCTGCATGTCCTCGGCAACATCTTTCAAAGAAGTTCCCAATGGATAACATTTACTCGTATTATTGTTAAGACACTTTATATGTACAGTTCTGTTCATTTTGTTAAGGTTTTAGCTAATAAATTTAAGTGGAATCTTTGAAGTGCCGATATAAAAACGATAATTTATTCCCTTAATCTTTGTTAAAATAAAAAATAGACCTCGCTAAAGGTCTATTTTATTCTTTATTTGATCTGCAATTTCATCACCTTAATCACGGTCTTTTTCCTTAAAACGAAACAGCTTATACATTTTTTCAAAAATCTCGGTATTATCATATACGCCACTAAAAGCTTCGGCTCCTGGTCCAAATGCAAAAACAGGCACCATTACAGCAGTATGATTTCCTGTAGTAAAACCGGTTGATACCTTACCTTTAGTCGGATCTCCATTTTCAACTGTCATACCTCCTGTTTCATGGTCGGCTGTAACAATTATTAGCGTATTTCTATCTTCAATGGCAAACTTCATAGCTTCACCCAGGGCTTTATCCATATCCAACACTTCGCCAGTCACATACGAAGCATCGTTTTGATGCCCACCCCAATCAATCTGACTTCCTTCAACCATTAGAAAGAAACCTTTTGAATCGGCATTGCTCAAAACCTCTATGGCCTTTTCAGTTGATTTCACCAACATCTCTCCCCTATCGCGATAGCCAGCATTATGCCCTACAGCAGTTAATACGGCCAGCTGACCTGATTTTACAGCTTCTACCTCTTCCAAAGAATAGCCAACTCTATAACCTTTATCACTTAATTCAGTAACCAAATTACGTCCATCAACACGTTTGGTAAAAAAATCAGCACCACCACCAATAAACACATCAATATCGGTATTCATAAAATCACCAGCTATCTCCTCATACATCATTCGCTTTGGTTGATGAGCAATAAAAGATGCTGGCGTAGCATGTGTGATTGCCGAGGTCGAAACCAAACCTGTAGCTTTGTTATTACGCTCAGCATATTCTAATATTGTCGTTAGTGGTTTTCCGTTTACATCAACACCAATGGCTCCATTATACGTTCTGGTTCCTGTTGATATAGCCGTACCTCCTGCAGCAGAATCCGTCACATAATTATCTGCACTTTGGGTTTTATTAAAACCAACATGACTCATATTTTGCATGTTCAACTCGCCGTTAACAGTCATGCCCGAAAAAACCTGTGCTACTCCCATTCCATCACCAATAAATAAAATGATGTTCTTTGGTCGCTTTTTAAATCGTAAGGCATCCGGATCAAATTGAACAACTTGATGCTTCTTTTCAATGGTGTATTCAAATTTCTGATTCTTGTCTTTATAATCTTCCTGGGCATTTAAACCACCTACAAACAAAAGACATAACAAACTACAAACAAACGTTTTCATGCGAATATTTTTTCTACGATAATAATATGACCAATACTGGAAAACCCTTTAAATTAGTCAAAATAGCACAAACATTAAGTCAATCTTTAAACTTAATGAACTACGAATTAAGTCCTTTTTTTTAAGGATAACAAAAGCTTTCACACCTTTGTTTAACTCAGTTACAATAGCAGAAAAAAGAATTATATTTAAAGCTCAAAAAATATAAAAATGGATAAAACAAAGATTCTGTTCGTATGTCTTGGTAACATTTGCAGAAGCCCAAGTGCAGAGGCGGTAATGAAGGCATTGATAAACGAGGCCGGATTAAGCAAGCAATTTGAGATTGATTCGGCTGGCATAACCGGGTATCATGCCGGAGACAATGCGGATGAGCGCATGCAAAAACATGCCATCAAACGCAATTATCAATTGACAAGCATTAGTCGTAAAGTTGATGCTCCTGCCGATTTCGACCATTTTGACTATGTAATAGGCATGGATTCTCAAAATATTATGGATCTTGAAAACCTTACTCGCAACGAAAGTGATTTGGCTAAAATCTATAAGATGACAGATTTTTGCAGTGTACATTCTGAGAATGCAGTTCCCGACCCATATTATGGAGGCGCGGCTGGTTTTGAGTTGGTACTGGATATTTTGGAAGATGCATGCGAGGGCTTGCTAAAGCACATCCAAAATGGCTGATATCGTTTCGAGGATAGAATCAGTTATTAATGCCACTGTTGTTAATCAAAATTCAGTTGGCGGTGGATGCATTGCGCAATCGCAAATAATAGTTGCGAATGATGGCAATGAGTACTTTTTGAAACAGGGATTTAATAATGACTTATTTCGAAAAGAGGCCAATGGTTTAATTGAATTAGAAAAATGCGGCGCCCTTCGAACACCAAAAGTCATCAGTGTTGATTCGGATTACTTGTTGCTGGAAAAGATTTCAAGCGGGGTAAAAACGAGTGATTTTTTCAGAGACTTTGGAGAACTATTAGCAAAGCTACATCGTTACCGTGGCCCACAATTCGGATTTTATGAGGATAACTACATTGGTTCTACTCCTCAAATTAATACGTGCGCTTCCAACACTTGCACTGACTGGCCGCAATTCTACTTTAACAAGCGTTTGCTTTACCAATTTCGCCTTTGCGAACAAAATGGCTATGTCGATCCAGTCTTCGCTTCCACATTTAATAAGTTGGAAGCTAAAATAAGTTCCATCCTGGAATGGGAAAATGAGCCACCATCTCTCTTGCATGGTGATCTTTGGGGAGGTAACTATATGGTTGATGAAAAAGGAAAGCCGGCTCTTATTGACCCGGCTGTCTATTACGGCCATCGAGAGGCCGATTTAGCTATGACGAAATTATTCGGTGGCTTTCATCCTGATTTTTACCAAAGCTATCACGAAAGTTATCCTTTAAAGCCCGGATATGAATACCGAGAGAATATTTACCTGCTATACCATGTAATGAATCACCTCAATATTTTTGGCACTTCATACAAACATCAAGCTTTACAATTAATGAATAGCTACCTATAGAAATCCTCTGGAATCAATAACTGACAATAATAAATCCACAATCTCGTCATCATTCATCGATTTAGTATTGATTCTTAAATCAAAGAAATCTACATCAGGCCTGTCTTTCTCAAAATAATCACGAAACTTTTCACGTCGTTTATCCTGTTCTATGCATGTTTTACGAGCCTCCCCAGCACTTACCCCACTATTCTCCACAACTGATTTTACACGCCAATCAAGTGGTGCTTCAAGTTTGATATGAAACGATTGTTTTATATCCTTCGTGATGGCCTCTCCAGCCCTTCCCACAATAATAACACAACCTTCGGCTGCCTCTTCGTGAATAAATTTAGCAATGGTATTTTTAATTTTCGCATCTCCAGGATAATAGGCCTCACTGAAAAACAAGGCTAAATTTTCGAAGAATGACGTTTGCTTTTTATCACTTAAATCCTTTAGTAAGGATGGTGTTAACTTTAGCTCTTTGGCCGAGCGCTCAAGAATTTCTTTACTAATCCAACGCCACTGTTTTTCCACTCCCAACTTAGAAGCTTTCATATTAAGCAAGGCGGCTAAACGTTCAGCTATTCGTTTACCATGACAGCCATACTCGCGCGATATAGTAATAACTGGCCCTGGCAATGTATCGGACGTATCAGGCTGTTTCTTTTGCCCCGAACGCTCTTTCATGTATTTTAGAAATAGGTTATCCATAGCTATTCTTATTTGAGGTTTTATTGACTATAAGATACTAAAATCAAAACACTTTGACAAATGATGAAAAGAAAATAAGAAATAAGAAGTGATGTGTGTAATTCGAAGAACAGAACCGTTTATAAAATAAAAAAAGGACAGATTGAAAAACCTGTCCTTACCCTTAAATCAGTTCGTTAACTAAATCCAAATCTATGAATAAAAATCTACAGTGCAAATATGGGGTTTATTCTAGTGAACAAATCTCAAGCAAAGTTAATTCATGTTAAAGTGAAGGCTGATGGCGATTACAAACCAAAATGGTTTATCATTTATTTTAAAATACAATTGATATAAGGCCATAAAAGGAGAAAGGGACAGATTGAATAATCTGTCCCTTTCTTAAATCAGTTCGTTAACCAAATCCAAAATCTATGAAAAAAAATCTACTATCAAATATCATTAAAATT
>NZ_JBNGOY010000070.1:0-22587 GCF_050589805.1 Carboxylicivirga fragile
GGGTCTAATTTGAAATAAAAAACCAAACGCCCAATAAATGGGCGCTGTAGAAGAGAATTTTATGAATCCCGACTTTAGTCGGTTAATAGTGATTACTTATCAACAATTTGCCCTTCTCTAATAAACCTTCTTGTATTGATGTTGGAGGGGTATATTTCATTCCTTTAATGGTTTCTTGTTTGCCAAAATCAATTACTAACTCGGGCTTCGATGAATTAGAAATCCAATAAGTTTCAACATTGGCATCTATGGCCAAAGACGACTTATTATTACCTGAATGACTAGCTTTTGCCCTCCATTTATTTTTTAGAATACCTAGCTCAACTTCTTTAATACTTCCTCTAGTTCCATTGCTAAAAGCACAAGATTTTACAAGTCCAGACTGTAGAAAAAAGGGCGATTCGTATAAAGGTGACTCCAGAGTTGGCTCACTGCCATCTCTTGTAAAATGAATAACAAATCCACCATTTAAGTTTTTTGAATAATCTACTCCATGCGCTTTCCATCCAAAATCGTGCTGCATTGCTTCAATATTCACCATCCCTTCCAGACTTCTTGTGATACTTAACTGTGGCGGACGTGGTGAATAATAGTGTGCTGATACTTTCGACAAATATGGCCTGGCTCTACTACTAATTATTCGAATACGAAACTTTGAAGTTGTTACTTCATGAAAGCGTAAAATGCGTTTATAGCCAATATTTGTAGTTTGTGCCACCTGCTTCCATTCCTTATTAATCCATGCATCCAGAGCGTGCAGCTCAACTCTTTGCCCCGTAATATGGATAGGCTCTTGCAAAACGAAACGATTCACTTTCACAGGATTTTCTAATTCGATAACGAAAGATTCTTCTTCATCTATAGTTGCATAAGAATCATCATCTGTATCTAACAATTGCCTTTTACCCTTTGCTTTTGCTAATAAATCGACACCATATGTACTTTGTATGCGTTTACCCACTTCTTCCAATACCTCAACATCTTCATCTGAAAATAATCCTTCGCGATTTGGAGGAATATTTAGAAGGAAAGTAGAATTACCACCCACTGAACGCTCATAAATATCAAAAACATCATCTGCACTTCTAACTTTCTGATTTAGCTCATCACGATAGAACCAACCTTCGCGAATGGATGTATTTGTCTCTGCCGGTAAAAAATGCAGGTATTTTGCCTTATACAACTGCTCTCTATTGCCTAAATCACCATGCATATCAGGAAATTGACTCGCCACATTTGGATCTTCTGCAAAGGCCACAACGTCCCATTCCGTATCTCTTGTTTGCCCAGCTTCGTTTCCACACCAGCGCACATCCTCTTTTCCAAAAATAACAGCCTCAGGAGCTAAGGTATGAATCAGCTTTTTCCAAGCATGATAATTATAGGTTTGCCCACCTTTTCGTTTGGGATGGGCTCCATCAAACCACACTTCGTGTATGGGTCCGTATTCTGTTAAAAGTTCAAATAACTGATTTAAAAAATATTCGTTGTAATCATCAACCAAAAACTTAAATGTTGTTTTATTTTCATAAGGTCGCCCTTCTATTTTCTTCGGAATTTCACGTTCGGTGTAGGTACTTAAATTACCATACAAACCATCTTTATTCTCAATTTGATACAAGTCGGCAGGCGATAAATAAATACCTAATTTTAATCCATACTTTTTACACGAAGCAGCTAGCTCTTTCAGAACATCCCCTTTACCATCTTTAAATGGCGATGACATAACGCCATGTTTGGTATAGCGCGTTTGCCACAGGCAGAAGCCATCATGGTGCTTTGCAGTGAACATGATCAATTTCATACCTGCAGCTTTGGCTGTTCTGCACCATTGATCTGTATCCAAATTCTGAAGCTTAAAAATGTTTGGATTTTCATTACCATTACCCCACTCTTTACGCGTAAACGTGTTTACACCAAAGTGTATAAAACAAGTAAATTCGAGTTTTTTATAGGCATACTGGTTGTCATCAGGCAGAACCTTTACAGCCTTTTGAATAATTACTTCTTTCGAATCATCAGGTTCAATCTTTATAGTTTTCTGCTTATGCGAACATGCATAAATACAGAAGATTGTAAGTACGGATATTAATATCTTCATCATTTCTCTATAATTATTCGACACCAAACATTTAAAGCTAAATCTAACAATAAATCATAAGGCGATCTTCATTAATTGATAAGATCATCAGGCCATGGAATTAACTCGCCTGTTGACTTATAACTGGGTCGCTGTGCTTTCACCGATCGTAAATACTTACCGAGATTTATCGCCAACTCCCTAACTTTTTCAGATCCTTCATCTGCCAAGTTATTTTCTTCGCCTATATCTTTTTTCAAATTATATAACTCAAACGATTGATCGCTGTAATAATAGATCAATTTCCAATCTCCTTTGCGTATAGCACTCGTAGCACCAATACCTGGGCCGGTAGGTCCCCAATTATTAGGAAAATGCCAGTACAATGCTCTCTCATTTCCAGTATTACTTTCACCTTTTAATATCGGAACAAAAGATACACCATCAACTACTTGTGTGGTTTTATACTTTTCTATCCCTGCCATTTCCAATATGCTAGAAAAGAAATCTTCAATGATCAAAAATTCTTCAGAGCTTGAATTTTCTTTTGTTACTCCAGGCCATTTAACCAGCATAGGTACGCGTATGCCGCCTTCGTACGCCGATCCTTTTCCACTATTTAGTGGTTTGTTATGGGTGTGTAATTCACCGGCACGGGGTCTGAGACTAAAACCTCCATTATCCGACATGAATAAAATAATCGTATTATCACTTAACTGTTTCTCTTCAACATATTCCATTAAATCAAATAAACTTTTATCCATTGCTTCAATCATTGAAGCGTATTTAGCCTCCGACTCAGGTAAGCCCATCTCGATGTACTTTTGATAAAAACGTTTATCGGCATTCAAAGGTATATGAATGGCATAATGTGCCATGTATAAGTAAAAAGGTTGTTTGTTTACAAGAGCATTATCAATGGCTTTTTTGGCTTCTATGGTTAATGCCTCGGTCAAAAATATTGAATCGCCATGATAATGCTCAAGCCCTGGCACACCCCAAGGCTTTGTATGTTCACCTTTGCTTTTATTTCCAAAATTCAACTCACCTAAGTAACTAGCCAAACCACCCGCTGCATGACCGGCAATATTCACATCAAAACCGCAATTTATTGGGTTCTCTGCTGGCGTATCCATTGCACCAAAATGTGCTTTGCCACAATGGATGGTATAGTACCCATTCTCCTTTAAAATTTGTGGAAGGAGCTTTGCATGCACCGAGTGTTCAATACTATTACAAGCCTGAAGTCCATTTATATTCCAATCCGGATAATCCATCAGCTCGCTTTTTCCATCTACCGAAACATTTCGCTTCAAAGTCCAATTGGTAACCCTGTGACGAGCCGCGTTCATTCCGGTCATTAAACTAACTCTGGTTGGCGAGCATACTGAGGTAGCATAGGCTTGAGTAAAACGCATTCCCTCCGAGGCCAGACGCTCCATTCCTGGCGTATGATAGATTCTATTATAGTTTGTTTCCTTGTCCCAGAAAGGTACGGATGTATCTTGCCACCCCATGTCATCAACCAAAAACAGGATAATATTTGGTTTAGTTTGACCTTTACCATCCTTTTCATCTGTAGGTTTACAAGCGCCAAGTACCAAAAGAAATAAGGTGATGAATGTGATATATTTTATTCCTAAATTCGTCATAACTTCTAGTTAATTGTTGTTGACTCCACCCATACTATCACCTAAGGCTTTCATCCTAAATTTTGAATTATCAGCTTCTGAATGTGCCTCTCTTAATATTTTACTCATTTGATTAAAGACTTCGGGAAAGTGCTTAGCTACATTACTCTTCTCCTGTGGATCATCGTCTAGATTATAAAGCTCAATGTCTAGATTACCTTTTAAAATATTCTTCCTTAGTGCTTTCCAAGGCCCCATACGCACAGCCTGTTGGCCACCATAGGATGGAAACTCCCAATACAAATAATCATGTTCCTTTTGATCTCCATTATTCAATAAAGTAGGCAGAAAACTGATACCATCAATATCGGCAGGAATCTGAGTACCACTAATATCGCATAGCGTTGGTAGCACATCCCAAAAGGCTGAAATGTGATCGCTTTGAGATCCGGCTTTTATTTTCTTTGGCCAGGAGGCAATCATTGGCACCCTAATGCCACCTTCGTGCAAAAACCCTTTTCCATATCCATAAGCACTTCTGAAAGGGCCTGCACTGTTAAACCATTCTGATTCTGTCCCTCCATTGTAAGTAGGTCCATTATCCGAAGTGAAAATTATCAATGTGTTGTCATAAGTACCATTTTCTTTCAGAGTCTGCACCAACTCTCCCACCTTTTCGTCAAGGTATGAAATCATGGCAGCATAAGCAGCTTTGGGATAACGATGTGGATAATAGCCCTTATCACCCATATAAGGTTCTTCATCACCAAACTTATTTTGATAATAATTAACCCACTTTTGTGGAGCTTGTAATGGCATGTGGGGGATTGGTGTTGCCCAATACCAAAAGAAAGGCTCTCCTTCATAGCTTGCAATAAAGTCCATCATTTCGTCAAAACTTCTATCAGGCGCATATGATTGCAAGTTGTACCTCTCGTATGATTCTGCTGCATATGGGTCGCTTTGCACATCTAGCTTTTCATGAGGAGCTACTGTATCGTTGCCCAAATAGATACGTGTATTATTTTTATACAAATGAACCGGGTAATAGGTATGTGCAATTCTTTGGCAATTGTAACCACAGAAAAAGTCGAAACCCATATTTGTTGGCGTACTATTGGTTTGTGGAGCTCCTAAACCCCATTTTCCTGTCATTGCAGTTTTATATCCAGCCGATTTAAGTAGTTGAGCAATGGTTAGTGTATTATCAGGCATCGGCCGTTGCCCCTCCAAAGTTGAGTCTTCAATCATTGCATCATAACTCCAAACATCACCCCTGTCAGCCCACTCATCATTTGATCGGATAATAGCATGCCCTGTATGTAAGCCGGTTAATAATACACAACGTGATGGTGCACAAACGGGAGCACCTGAGTAATGATTGGTAAAGAGCATTCCACCGGCAGCCAATTTGTCAATGTTTGGGGTCTCAATTTTATCTTGTCCATAACATCCCAATTCGCCATAGCCCAAATCATCGGCCAAGATGTAGATGATATTGGGTTTCTGATCTATTTCAGTCTCATTACAAGCACTTATAAATACCGATACTATTAATAGAAAAAAAAGGCTCTTAATTTCCATAGAGATGAGTGTTAACATTTTATCTTCAAGCTTAAAATTACTTAGGACAAAGTACTTAATAAGTCGCTATAAAGTGTCATCTACGGTTTACTTTTTACCGTTATGGCATCAACTTCATTTCCTTCAATATCGTTTACCTGAATATTAATTGCATTGGCTTTTACATCAGCATTTAATAACATATCCTGACCAAGAATTACAACCGGCATATTATTTTTATTGGCATCAGAATCGATTAATGAATAGCGGTGGTGATGACCACTAATAATCAAATCGATTTTAGCCGAATTAAATATTCCTCCCCACTTTTTTGTGATGTCCGTGGCACCATGAGCGGTACTTTTTGAAAAAGGAGGAATATGACACATAACAAGCTTATACTTTGCTTTCAAAAACGCTTCGCTCTTAACTTCTTTCTCCAACCACTTTTCTTGTTCAGTACGATAATTGTCGAAATCAACTAAACCAGCATATACAGGGTGATCATCCGTTTTATCCTCGCCGGGATCGAGAATTATAAAACGAACTTCACCTTGTGTAAACGCAAAATAATACTGACCGCTTGAATGTGGGAAATATGAAAATAATTTTCTAGCCTCTGGCCCTCGTGTTTCATGGTTGCCTCTGGCCAATATCATGGGCTTTGTTGTGGCAAAACGATCCACACTCACATCAACCATGCCATTAAAAATTCGTTCCTCATCGCCAATCCAATTAAGCATATCGCCAACGTAAAACATCATAGCAATTGAGTCAGGCGATGTCATCGACAATAACTTATCCAGTTCCTTTGATCGTTCGTGAATATCGCTAATAGCCGCAAATGAAAATTCACTCACAGCATTTGATAAAGTTTCAAACTCAAAAATTTCACCAGCGGCCGTATCTCCATAAATCACCTCGTAGGGATTGTATTGCAAAATCTCTTTTGACATAACCCGATAGCGGTATATTGTTCCAGGCTCTAAACCAATCAAACGAACTGAATGCAAGGTGGTATTAGCCTCTAACAATCCTTGATTGCTCGGATATACTTTTTCGGGGTAGCCACCCCATTTGGGAAACGTTCCAAGATTTGTATCACCACAAAATTCAACCCACGACTGACATGCTTTATTAGTTGTCCAGTTAATAGTTATGCAATCAAATCCAGGCTCGATTAAATAAGGCCCATGGCTTATTTCTAATTGTTCATTTTCGTTCTGTGCCAACATGGATGTGGCTATTAGCAGCCATACTGTTAGAACTGAAACTAATTTATATACGATCTTCATTATACAATATTTTTAGCATTATTTAAATCTAAATTTTGATACAATCCCAAGATGATCGGAAGGATAACCAGGCGATAACTTTCCCTTCCCTTTAAAATTAGGAATAATTGGACGAACATCTAGCAATTCCAAATTCGCACCTTTAAAGTAGATGTAATCAATGCGTTCTTTTGAGGTATGAAATGAATAACCCGGATGTGTTTTAACAATTGGATAGCAGGCTCGATAAGAATCAATAAATCCGGCATCGGTCATTAATTTGCTGTGGCCTGATTTGCCAATACCATCATCGAGATGGGAAACCGAATTGTAATCGCCTCCAAAAATCACAGGCATACTATCTGCCTGGTTGATCAATGAAGACCAAGCTTTAAGCGCACCTTCCAAATCTTCCGGTTTCTGTCCGTTATACCAATTCGTAAATGCAATAACCCGCTTATCCTTATTCATGCGAACTTTTACACCTCCATTATTAAAAGCATAGTTTCTTCCATAATTTGATTTCTCCTCCAATAAATAAGTTTCTTCCAAAGGATAACGACTCATTACGGATAGATTGGCTCCCCAAACAGCACCAATGCAACTGGCTGCTTCGTAATAGTAATAGCCTAAATGGCTCGAAATTTTCGAACCGGCACCATAAGTCTCTTGCATCAAAACAATATCCGCTTCCGATTGACGAATTAGTTCAATTGTTCTCTCAATACCATCAAAACCATCTTTCTCCTTTGAATAATGCGTTGCGCCATGCCAAATATTCCAATTCAAAACAGTAAATTCATCGCTCTCATTAACTGGCTCTTGAATCGTTTTTTTATAAGTTCCATATAATTGCTTCACTTCATCCTTCGAAAGCACTTTTGACCATATGGTAAACTCATCAACCATCCCATTAAATGAATTATATGAGGAATTAACAGTTGGATCGCTACCCAGGCAAAGGGACAAATCACTCATGAAATCCTTATAAACTAAATCCCCAATACGAAGAATGGCCCTATTAACTCCATCGTAATACAAACTTATTTCATGTTTATCAGCCTTGTGTGTAAAAACAAGACAATGCCATTCCTTGTCGTTTATTGGCTGATCATTAGCGATTGGTTCATACAAAAAGTTTTGGTTTCCATTACCAATATTCCACCCCCACGAACCATTACAGTTGTACAGTGCAAAACCCTTATTTATTCGCCTGTACCCATAATAACCAGTTTTCTGTGCTGCAAAATCCGTATTCGCTAAAATCAGCGTTGTATCCTTCGATACTTGATCTGATTTTAACCAAATACCAATGGAAAAATCGCGTTCCATTGAAAATAAGGAACGGCTGGAATCGGGAAAGTCTGTGTAATAAGCCTTATCTCTTAAATCCAGTGCTTGGTTTTCGACACCATCTTTTAAACTGATCGTTTTTTTGCTTGATTTATCCAAACGTAAACCTTTGCTACCATTGAAATCCAAATTAAATACTTTCCTATTCTTTTCTTCCTCCAAAGAGTTGCAAGCGCAGAACACGAACATAAAAAGTAAAAAAATGTAAATGAGTTTATGATTTGGTATCTTCATAACAATAGCTCTATGAATTATTTTAGTTTGAATGTGGTGATAAGCGCCGGGTGATCGCTCGGCCATATGCCTTTGTACTGAAAATGCATATCAGATTGCTCAGCTTGTAATGATTTCCCTTTGTAATAAATATAATCAATTCTGAAGGATAAATCTTTAGCTTCAATGGTGGAAGACGAATAATTCAAATCCGCATGTATTTCACGAAACGAATCTTTAAATCCCTTAAGTTGCATGATTTTACTTACAGGCCATTCAACAGCCAGATCGTAATGCCAATCTTTAGTGCTTTCCACCCAATCGATATGCGATGGACTATTAAAATCACCTCCGATTAACAGAGGTACTTCATCTGCCATATCAATTTCATTTTTTAAGCTGTCTAAGATAATCTTGATTTCCTTATGACGTGTTTTAGACTCACCCGCAATCAATTCGTCAGGAGTAATATCCTTCTGTTGAAGCGACTGCCCTATTGAAGGTAAATAATGCAACCATATACTAGCTAAATTAACACTCTGCTTTTCACTTAGCTGAATATTGCATATGCCAGACCAAAGCTCATGGTAAGCCATTTTTGTTTTATTTATTGGATATTTACTAATTACCGAAATATTGGCACTCGACAAATAAAAGTAATACCCTAATTGATCAGCAATTAAAGGACCCGAGCCATAGGTTTCCTGCATCATTACAATGTCGGTATCGGTGTCTTTTATAAAATCAATAACTTGCTGCGGACCTATTTCACGACCATGCCTACGACCACCATGCCATATATTCCAGGTCATAACATTAAGCTCCTCAATTGGCTTGCTTGATAACTGAGCTAATTTAGCAACCGGCACGTAATCAGAATAGTTTGAAGCGATACTTTTCTCATCTAACAAATAATCATAGACTTTAAATTCATCAATGGCTCCATTAAAAGCATTGGAGTTATCGGTATATAAAGGATCGTTACCCACACATATCGGTAATCCTGAATCCAGATCTTTCACCGGCCCCATGTAATAAATAGCCACATTTTGTCCATCGAAATACAAACGTGCCTCGTTGGCATTTCTGTTTACCGTGAAAGCAATCTGGTGCCATTCGCCGTCATTAATTTGTTGACGGGGTGCCGTTGGTCGATAATCTTTTCGAAAACTCTCAACTCGCACCTCTTTACCATCGTGCTTTCCATTACCTATATTCCATGCCCAGCTGCCATCGGGCTGACAAACAATGGCCCAACCCTTATTAACGCCACTGGTTCGGCTAAAGCCAAAATAACGATTATCGGTAAAATCTTTTATTTCTCCCGAATTCCAATCTTTGTTAGCAGCAATCACCTGAAAATCCTTATTGCTTTCTGATGTTTGTACCCATAGTACAATTGAAAAATCTCCACCTGTCCATAATTCCGAAAGTTGGTCGGAATTTTTAAATAAATGTCCCTTTGTATTACAATCGTTTGAGAAATAAAGTGCTTTCCCTTCAATTCCATTTACTATTGAATCATTGCCCCGAAGAGATGGATCAGGTACTTCTTCATTTAACTCTAAGGCGATTACAGGTTCACTCCTTTCATTTGTTTCTTGAGCTCTTAGCTCGCAATCGAAATAAATAAGGATAATTAATGCAAGCACTAGGTTTTTAAGAATCATTGGGTGTATTGTTTAGTTTTTAATAATTCTACAACAAGCTTCAAGGTCATAACGACAGGCAAATGATCAGAAGCCATTGAATCATGAATTACCTCAACTTCCACCACCTGCCAGGCACTTGAAGGACGAACTAACACATAGTCGATTTGCTTATCGGGATTAAGCGACGGCTCCGTTAAAAGCTTTTTATCCAAACTCTCATTTAACCATCCCTTTTCATACAAAAGTCTGAGCGGATCAGAAGAGGGCGTAGCATTTATATCGCCTGTTAATAAAGCAGGTTGTTTCATATTATGCTTAAAGAAAACTTGTTCTATTACCTCAACAGCTGCTTTTCTTGATACTTGTGAAGCAAGGGTTTCTAACCAATCGAAGTGCGTATTAATTAAACGAACAGAGCAAGTTTCTCCATACAACTCAGACAAATCAATATCAACACACATAGCCTGATATCGGCTACTACTGGCACTCGGAATAGAAGTATTTCCCACATATTTAAAGGGATACTTACATAATACGGCATCACCATATTCCGAAGTGGATTTCTTAGACGGTCCAAATACAAAGTGCATATTGGTTAAGCTGGCTAATTCCTCAGCCATTGCCGCATCACCAATTTCTTGTAATCCAATTATACCAGGACCCGAATTGTTTATGATTTGTGCAATACGACTTAGATCTTTCTTTCCATCCATTCCAATTCCGTAATGAATGTTGTAGCTCATCACTTTAATTGTTTGAGCTACCATCTTCTGCATAAAAAGAAAGCACAAACAAACTAGAATTAGGAAGGATCTTTTGATCATTTTTTAGCTGATATGAAATTCACAACTGATTTGTTTCTAGAGATTATTAAGCAATCTCTTACCTTCCAGAATCATTTGTTTAGTGCCCTGTTCCGGAATATTAGCTATCTCAAAGTTTTTCAATAGTTCTTCCAGTTTCTGGATCTGAATCTTCGCCTCCGGTTTATCCGAAGCTTTAAACTCGTTCATTAAAATTGTTAATTTCTCAAAATCCTGAATCCCTTCTCTAAGTTTCTCAAAACGAATGGAAGAAATATTACCCGGATAAACAAAAAAGGTATCACCCGAAGGCCATGTAATAAAGCGAGTATCCTGCATCGGATCTTCAGCCCAGGAGTTATAAGCCCAACGAAGGAAACCATCCAGGTTTTTAGCATAAGCATACCAGCCCTGCCATACACCTTCGGAAGGTTCGGAATAGGTGAAATTATTAGGATACTCAGCACTACAGCAAACATAAAAAGTAGTAATATATCCCTTGCTACGTCTATCTTCCAAAATACTATCGCTCAGCAAATACCTTGATTCAAAACTAAGATCAGTAATATGACTCGAAAATTCAGGATCGTAATTGGCAGCGGAAGAAATCTTAAAACCACCAATCTCTTCAATAAGGTTAACGGCAATCATCATGTCCTTAAGTGGTCTTTCATCCATTGCAATACTGGTTTTTTCAAACCAGCCCTTATCACATAAGTGCTCCTTAAAATCAAGAAGAAAAGGGCGCCAATAGGTTTCAAACTCATTGGACGAAGCCGGAGCAATCATAAAGGTATCTTTCTGAGCAAGTTCATCGTGATAACACAATTTATTTTTCCATGGAATCAATGAGTAACAATTTATCTGTTTATCGATACCAAGTTCCATCATAAATTCGACCCAATTATCAAAAACAGTATAATCATATTCCCATGAGCCATCTTTTTTTAGTTTATGCTCAATCATCGATTGAAAGGCATCGTATGTTTGACCACCCCAAGGGGTATTGGTTATGGTTGCAGTAATACACTTCTGACCGGCATTGGCCAAGCGTGTATACAATGGTTGCATATATTGCCAGTGTTCTTCTGACCACAAAGGCACCTCATTAATACGAGCAACCGCATAAGGGTTCTGCCACAAATCAAGATGATAAGTCCAATCCTTTGCCTGCGGCAATGTTCTATTAATGACATCAACCTTAAGTTTTAATTTCTTAATGACATCATTCTTATTAAGGATGGTTACTTCAGATAGATATCGCCCTGCCTTGGCATCTACAGGCACGTCAATATTAAACCAAATACCGCGTGCGGATTTGTCTGACATTGTTATGTTACTTGAATTATCCAAACAATCGGCAATAAGGTGAGACGTCTCAGAGCTGTGCTTTTTATAACCACAACCACCCATAAATTCGTCACCAATAACATTACGTACAAAATAACTATTGACCCCACCAAAAATTGTATGCCCACTTTCGCAGCTCAAATCAGATACTTCAACAGAAAGGTTATGAATACTATCTGCCGTCCAAACAACAGCTTGAGCATATAAACGTTCGTTTTTCCAACCCGTCACAAATAACTCATCCTTCAACTCTAACTCCGGTATGTAGTTTTTATGATACCTGCTATTACTACACCCCCATGAAACCATTGGCTCATCTACTTCTTCCCAATTTTGAAAAGGACTAATAAGTTGTGGGTTCGCCGGCTCACTTAAGGTGATGGATTTATTATTCTTCCCCAAAACCATAACGCATGATAATACTGCTATTGATAATGCACTAAATATAATTAGTTTGTTCATTCTCCTTATTTTATCTGTTCAATTATGAGTGTGTGTGCTCTTTAATTTTTCGTCCGTAGTTCAATTATTGAAAATACCGGGTTATGATCCGAGGCTTGTTGCTCATTTATAACCGAACTCTCAATTACTCGCCAACAATTTGCAGGACGAACTAATATGTAATCGATTTTATGCTCAGGTTTATCGGATGGTATTGTTGGAACCTCAAGATTTGATGTAGCCTTAAAGGATTTAAATGCCAACTGCATGGTTTCACTGCCAGGTACGGCATTTAAATCGCCTGTTAAAATGGTTCGTATCGTATCCTTGGCATAGGCATTAATAATTTGCTGCATCTGCCTCAAACGTAATTCTTCAGTTGTATGATCGAGATGTGTTGCCACAAAACGAATTTTTTTACCCTTTGCAGTCTGCACATATGAACACAAAGCAACTCGTGGCTCTTTGCCTTCTTCGTTGGCTAGTGCCTGAGTTTCGGTTTTCAGTAATGAGAAGCGCGATAATATTCCTACTCCGTATTCACCGCCATTAAAGGCCATTGCTTTACCAAACATTGGTACCATTTGTGTTTTACAAGCTAGTTCCGTAAGAATATCTTTGCCTTCCACACGCTTGGTCTTAAAATCCACCTCCTGCAATGCAACCAAATCTGGCTTTAATGAATCGATTAGCGCTGCAACTATTTCTAAATTGGAAGCTTTTGAATTCGCGTCAGTTTTATAATATATCTCACCATGGTATATGTTAAAAGAAAGCACTTTTAGTGTATCCCTGCATTCCGAAGTATCAAAACTCTGTGCATGGCTAAGCTTAAAAAAACAACTTAAAATCATGATCAATATACATTTATACATCAACTGCTTCATAGCTACTATTATTAACATTAATACTTTCCTGAATATTATTTTGCCCTACCTCGAGCTTCTCAAATGGAGAAAATCATCAGCTTTTAACCTGATGCTACCAATTCGACCTCTGTTGCAAGAACAATCCAAATGATGCTGAATTATTCTAAATTTCGCGCTTGGACTTTGCAAACGAAACCAAATTAACCTTCCTCTAAAATCGAGGTGATGAACCTTTTGCATTGGGCAATTATTTAACCTCTCCCCAAGTGGACAACAATAAATGTTACCATAGAAACTTGAATCATTCATAACGACAGAATTTAAGTTATACATACAGGTAAAGGTTTGATAATTGTGTTTGCAAAAGGCCATTCATTACTTAATCTGCTTAACCTTTAGATTAAGAATACTACCATTAAAATTGCCTATGGATTTTAGTGGGAAAACAAGCGTTTGCTGGTAGTATTTTTTATACAATTTGCTCGATGTGCCTAATTCTCGGGTATGCTCAGTGAATGAGCCTTCAAGGCGTTCAACTTCCTTATTATTTATTAATAAAGAGGTTCCCTTGTTATCTCCACTAATAGTTATTGCGTGCTGTTTTTGATGTTCGAATAATTTCTTAAACGTATAGCTGTAGCCATCACGCTCAAATCCAATCTGGATACTATCATTTAAAGGGAGAATCACTAGCTGAGCATTCGAGGAATTAAATAGTGTTGTTTTCGCCTCTGGTACTTCATCAAATTCAATATCAAACGACACCTCATAATTGTATCCTACTTCTTCGATAGGTAAGAGAAGCGCTTGTCCCTCGGAAAAAATATAACCTTTACCTTTTTGCCATTTTACACCTTGCTCACTAGCTAAGTCGAAACCATTACCGGATAAATCTTTAAGTCCGGACTTTAAAAAATCATAGTTCAAGACAAACTCGCCTTTGTGCTTAATTTTGCCCATCATATTTACGAAGGGTGCCTCATCCATTCTCGAAGCCAATTCCTGAAAAGCAATTAAGGAAACATCATGGTCAATACCATGCCACATTTTTTGACCTATAACTTGTATGGCGGGCATTGCTCTGTGATGTACATCTTTTTCACTTATTCCATTACCAACTAAATCGTTCCATACGGCAAACATACCACCGCTAATTTGAGGATGCCCCAGTGGAAACTCAGCCCCGCCAATAAGATTTGGCTCCCACTTGTGGTACAAAAAGTCGGTCTCTAAATAATCGAAATAATAACCTGCAGCAGGCACAATATAGAGGTGACGATCCGAGGTGGAAATTAACTCATAACCTTGCTCTATCATGGTTGCCGGATCAGCATAACCATTGTACCAGGCATTCATTATTACATTGTCAGAAGTAACAGGTGTTTCACCATCGGCATGTGTTAATGATCCCCATAAGCGAGCCCTTTTCCCATACGATTGAACTTTTTTCAGGTAGTAATCGGTAAATTTTCTAAATGATTCAGCCTCACTTTTATCGTACTCATCTGTTCCAATGTGCATATCAGGGCCGATAAATACTGGCGAATCTCCACCCAAATACTCCTCATATAACTCATCAAGGAAAGTATATACCTCAGGATTATTAATATCTAGATGATCAGCGCCATATTTCTCACTGGCCAAATCAGGTCGGCATTTTGAAAATGCCAAGGAATGAGCAGGCGCATCAATCTCAGGAATAACGTTAATGCCGTATTGCATACCCAAACGCTGAAGATCAGTAAATTCAAGTTTAGTATATGATCCGTCCTTTGCTGTTAATTCAGGATAGCTTTCAGACTCTAAACGAAAAGCAGAATATACTTTATCCCAATCATTATCGAAATACCATTTTAAACCATTGTCGTTCAAATGAATTTGAAACTCATTAAACTTGTAATAGGACATGATGCGCACATATTGACGTAGAAAATCAATGGTAAAGAACTTACGCCCAACATCAATCATAAACCCACGACGTTTGTATTTAGGATAATCACGTGCCAGTCCTTTGGGCAGTTCATTTCCATAAACATTGATTAATTGTAGTACTGTTCGTGTACCCCAGAAAAGCCCTTGGGGCGAACTTGCTTCAATTGTAATCTGCTCATCAATATTTAAAGTGTAACCTTCATCTCCAAGAGATGTTAATTCTTTGTTTATAGTTAAAAATATATCTGCGTTTTCGGATGCCCCTAGCTGTACCGTGAAGTTTTTTTTATTGAACCACTTTAAATCCTCAGCGAAGGTAATCGCCTTACTTTTTACTTCATCCCAACACTTGGCATCAACAACAATTTTCCCTTTCTGCTTGAATGCATAATAACCTTCGCCACCAAGCCATTCTCTTAGCTTTGGTATTGTTTGCGGTATGGCATTACCTGCTTCTTTCACTTTCTCAACACCAGGCACTACTACTTTAATATTCGGAATATCAACCCGTTCTTTTGTTTTACGATCCATTAATTGATAATACAGATTGACAGGTACATCAACCATGGGTGGAAAAATATTACCCTCATTATCTATCACCTGCACACGATCGGAACCGATCAAGCTAATTTGATAGTCTTTGGAAACACTTGGATATTGAATCGTTTTATCACCAATTTTTATTTGGGGATTTTCTTTAATACTAAGTGCTAATAATTGCAAATCGCTTTGCTGGGTACTTGCAAAATTATTTGATGCAATAAGCAGTAGCACAAAACATAAAAGTTGCCATTTGTACGATAAAACACTGACTGAACGAGAAATCTTCATAATCTTATATCTATAATTAATCTTTATCTACTCTAAGTTATTGGTATACTTTCACCCAATCAACACTAACATGCGCTGGCAAATCCTCTGCATCAACAGCTCCAACCCAATTACCGCCCAATTGCTGATCAAGCATAAGATAAAATGGTTGATCAAATGGCCATTGCGCCTCATCCACCCCTTCTAATTTGGGATACTCATAACTCACTTTTCCATTAACGGTATATACCAACCTATCCGGATACCATTCTAAACCATAAATATTATAGTCTTCGGTATCAATTTTGGTGGTCGCATATCCTTGTGGATTCATCTTATTTTTCATGCCAATAGTCCAGTACGAATGGGTAGTTTGATACACAAAATCTTCATGATTCAAACGTTCCATAATATCAATCTCACCATTCCTATTGGGTAAATCTTCGTAAATATTTTTTTCGGATAACATCCAGAAAGCAGGCCATGAACCACCGGCTCCTTGTAACTTAGCTCTTATTTCAATCTTTCCATACTGAAATGCAAACTTCCCCTTTGACTTAACAGCTCCCTGCAAATAAGGCCGAGGGTCGGCTAGTGTATCTTTGTTTATTTTTCCCCAGAGAAGCAACTCCCCATTCTTAACTTCATAAAGCTCATCCGATGAAGTTACGTAACTGAAACAATCCAGATTTCTATGATCTTTCCATTTTTCAGGCTCGGCATACCATTCTTCTATGGGCATACCAAAATCATCATCTGTCCAGCGATCAATTCGTGTCCAATGTGAAGTATCAATTTGATTCACCTCAAAGTCATCGGACCAAACCAATTGCCAATTTTCCTTATTCAAATGTCTTCCCTCTTTTTGAATAAAGATATATCCGTCTTCAAGAGTATATGGTTTGCTTGTGCAAGAGGATGCAATCATAATTATAAACATCACTATTACCTGATAAATCAACTTACGATTTATATTCAGGCTCCTATCTAATCTATTCATAACTAATGTAATTAAACCTAACAACTAATTGATGATTAACATCCTCTATCACAAACACAAGTTTTATAAAGAGGGAGCTAACTCCCTCTTTTGTCCAATATATTATCTAAAAAAATGCTATGAAATTGATGTGCTCACATTTATCTAATAATATCTGCAAAGGACTATTTGATTAATTTAACCAGATTAAAAATTAGGTCCGGCAATATGCCACCATAAGCGTGTACCTATTTCATCTTTTCCATTAGATAATTTCTTGGTTGCGTCAGCAACACCCTCTGGATTAATCGTATACTCATCAGGAACGAACTTCATGCGTTTAATGAAATCATCATCTGCAACAACACCAGTTTCATTATCACTATCATTTTTATAGTTATAAGGAAGCTTTGGATAGCCTGTTCTACTATGATCAGCCCATGGCTCCCAAGAATTAGGGAAACCTGCAATCCACTTTTGAGTAATAATTCGCTCTAGTTTCTCCTCATTTCCTACTGAATCATCCCACTTGATTGTTATGTTAATTTTGTTAGTAAAGTCATTAATATCACCTTCTTCAATCACATCATCATAATCAATTGGCAAACTAGTTTCATCAAGTATATACTCATCAACGCCATTGGCTCCCCATCTTTCGAAAGACAAACGAATACCAGCTTCATAATAATCCTGAGCTGTTTTCTCCACATTCCAACCTCGCAAAGCAGCCTCTGCCATTATAAATTGCGTTTCACTGGCTACGAAATACTCCTGATCAGTTTTTGTCTTGAAAATATCGTTAACTGTAGAATAAGGAATACGTTGATCCTTAGATGAAATTTGGGCGCCACTTCTAATACCTTTGTATGGATACTCAGGATGGTCAGGCACTAAAGATAAATCTTCAACCGGGTTAAAATATTTACTTATACGGTCATCTTTGTAACCAACCAATATCGATTCCATGGTACCACTCATACGGGTATCATTCCAGTCAAAACTTAATAAGGCCAATGGATGTTTTTGTATACCTAAACCGATCTTATAATTATCAGCATTTTCAAGAATCAAACCACCTTCGGCGCTTAAAGCCTTATTTCCTTCGGCTAAAGCTAAATCAGGTTTAACTTTTGAGATACGCATAGCCAAACGCAAACGCATAGAGTTAATAACTTTAATCCATTTTGACATATCTCCACCAAAACTATCGTCAAAACGAGCTAGGCCTTTATAGTCCTGATTGGCTAAAAATACAGCATGAACTTTATCAAGATCCTTAAACATTTCATCATACAATGCCTCTTCAGCATCGTAATAAACAGTCTTATCAGCTGAACCATAGTCTGAATAAATAACAGGTCCATATTGTAAAGTCAATTTCGAGATTGACATCAAACGAATCAATCTGGCCCACTCAACAAACACATCATACCCTCCTTCTTCAGCAGTTTTCATCACTTCATTCGAAGGTGCCATAATTTGCGTGTATACACGATCCCAATAAAAATGCTTCCATTGTACCTTGTAAGTTGTATTATTTGTTCCGCCTTGAAAGGGTGTTGGAGGTGCTAAGTAACGCACCCAGGCATCACTCGACAAGTTCTGATAAACCTGATGCCACCAGGTATAACCAATTACCCACTCTAACATGGCTGGATAAAACGATCCAATGTGGTTAAAGTCCTGCTCTAATTGCTTATCGCTTATTTCAACCGGATTGATATTTGCTTCTTCAAAGTTATCGGTACAAGCTATAGGCATCAAAACCAGCATTACCAATAGTAAGTATATTATTTTTTTCATTGCTTTAAATTTAGAAAGTGAATCTTACATTAAAACCATACGTTTTGGTAGCTGGAAGACCAAAATTATCTAAGGCAGGGAAAGAACCAGATGTATTCATTAACAGTTCCGGATCAAACGGAGCATCTTTGTACAAATAGAATAAATTCTGTCCTACTAAAGACACATTTAACTGGTCGATAGGTAGTTTTGAATTGGTCAAATTAAAATTATACGCCAATGTAAGTTGAGCTAATCGAATATTAGTTCGATCATATGTATAAGGCTCCAATATACCATTACGTCCTCCTGTCCATGAATAATACTTACGTGGATCCATTTCTTTCACTAAAGTCCCATCAGGTTTAATACCATCGATAACAACTTTACCTGCATCACGTGCATCAGCGGTTCGAGAACTAACACCGTACCCATCTAACATGGCCTCTGTTTTACTTATGACTTTCCCCCCAAATTTTCCTGTAAATAGAAAACTCATTGAGAAATTCTTATAAGTCATATTGTTATTCCAGCCCAGGTTCCATTTAGGATTGGCATTTCCGATCAACTCTTGTTCAGGTGTTTGCTGTAGATCTCCATCGTCGTTAAGCAATAAACGACCGTTATCGTCTCTCAAAAATTTAAAGACATAAATATCATCTAAACGACCGTCTCTTTTGATAATTCGCTTATAACCCTCGGTATCATCTCGAGCCAATTCATCACTAAAATCTTCATGAATTTCTTTGATAATATCTTTGTTATGCGAATAATTAAACTCTGTTTGATAGGTGAAATTAGCTGTTTTTACAGGCGTTAATTTTAAAGACATTTCAACACCCCAGTTTTTAATGCGACCTGCATTAACAAAATAGGTGCTCCATCCTGAACCAGAAGGTGCTGGAAGACTTAGGAATTGATCTTTACTATCGATATTGTAATAGGTAAAGTCAAAACCAACGCGACCATTTATAAAGCGTAAATCTGTACCAACCTCAAAACTTGTTAGCATTTCAGGCTTCAGGTTTGTAAAAGGTTTGGTTGTATTACGACTAATACCAGCCGAAGTAATCGAGTGATTTGGGCTAACCATATTAAAAGGAACCTCATTGGCTACTTGAGTATATGACGTTCGAATTTTCGCAAAGTTAAAGAAACTAGGTAGTTCAACCATTTCACTCACTAAAGCAGATATTCCAATAGCTGGATAAAAATAAGAATCGTTACCTGTACCAGCTAATGTTGAAGCCCAATCGTTTCTTCCTGATAGATCCAAGAAAACCATGTCCTTATAACCTATCTGAGCATTTGCAAATACACCTTGCTTAATGACTTCTCCACCATTGGTTGAATTAACTAACACATCGGGATGAAGGTTTTGAAACGAGAAATGATTCGGATATTTTAAACCTATTGTCTCAGATGAAACACGAACACCAATACCGCTAACAGTACGCTGATAACTTGCACCAGCAATGGCATTAACACTAAAGTTATTAAATTTCTTTGTGTAGGTTAAAATCGCATCACCATAAATCAATTCATCCGTAAATCGTCTGTAATCCCAAGCCCCATTTTCATGAACATTAATTGGATCAGATGTTGCAGCATGCTGGGTTTCAAAAGTTTTTATAGCATAATCATAATTACCTCTCACCTGAACACTCAAATCACTGTTAAATTCGTAGTTCAACAAGATGTTAGTAACAGCTCTGTTTACTTTATCTTTTTTAGGTTGATTATTCAATATCCAAAAAGGATTGGATTGAAATTGGTCGCTGGCAACCACCCAATTTTGTGCGTACATGTTACGATCAGGATTAAATACCTGATAGTTATCGCGGTAATGATTAAAATCGGCATCACGACCAAAGGTATACAAGCTCAAAAACGGATTGGTGTAATAACCAGCTGGGTTTCTGTTTTCAGAATTCTCATTGGAGAACAATATATTTGAGCTAACAGTTAACTTATCCTTAAACAGTTTGGTTGATTGCTTAAATGCTAAGTTATGTTTGTTGTACTTGTTTGTTGGCGTAACACCCTTCGAACTTGTATTTCCATATGAGAAATAAGCCGTCGTATTATCGGTACCGCCACTTATTGATATATTATTGATGTAATTGGTTCCTGTTTTAAAAAAATCTTCAACATATCCATTCTGGTAATTCCCTTTTGATGTTGACCAACTCTCCTTTTCAGGATTACCATTCGTATCAAAAATCCTTCCATAACGATATTGTAAATCAGGCACCTCATGAATATTCTCGAAAGTAATGCCAGAACTTACGCTAACAACTGCTTTCCCACTTTTTCCACTTTTGGTGGTAATTAACACAACACCATTAGCTCCCTGGCTACCATATAATACAGACGCATTTGAACCTTTTAAGATAGAAATACTCTCAATGTCTTCAGGATTGATTAAAGCTAAACCATCACCTCCATCAGATCCGCCCCAAATACCCGCTTGACTTGGTTTATTATTTGACATTGGCACACCATCAATAACGTATAAGGGTTCACTAGCTCCAAGTATAGATTTGTTACCACGTAATATAACCTTTGTAGAACCACCGGCTCCTGAACCACTCTTCTGAACTTCAACTCCCGCAGCCTTACCATCTAAGCCAGTCATAAAGTTTATGTCCTTCGCCTTAGTAATTTCGTCACCTCCTACTTCTTGTGCAGCATAGGTTAAAGTTTTTGTTTCGCGCTCAATACCCAGGGCAGTTACAACCACCTCATCAAGCCCTTGCATATCACTAATTAAAGTAACTGAAACACTTGACTTACCAGTTACATCTACCTCTTGAGTAGCCATACCAATAAAAGAAAACACTAGTACATTGTTATCAGCAGGCACCGCAAGACTAAATCCACCTTCCATGTCTGTTATTGTTCCTTGCACTGTCCCTTTTATAACTACGGATACACCCGGAAGCGATTCTCCATCAGTATCCAGAACTGTACCAGATATTGTTCGTTCTTGTTGAGCAAACGTACTTATACTAAATAATAACATAAGTAAGAGGGCGATATTGCGCCAACTTAGATTAGATGACAACAGTTTTTGTTTCAACATTAAACTTGTTCGATTTTTTTTCATACAGATAAGTATTTGTTAGTAATTATACTTTTAAAGTTGACCTCTCAGTAAGTCGAACTTTGTACCGCTAATGTCTGTAAGAAATCGTGTAATGGACTTTACGAATATCTTCTTCTCCTTTGAATTTGTCCACAATATTGAATTTTGTACAAAATCAAAGGCGATTGGGACGGAATCAAATATTAAAACAATATATTTTGATTATCAACATTATACATCAAGAATTTTTAGACCTTACATTTTAGAATTTGAGTAATACAATAGGATTCATAAAAACTAGAACGATCCTAAATAACTTCTCCTTTGGCGCTTCGCCCAAACCCGACTTCATTTCTTGCCTTGATGCAAGAAACGGAAGCAAAGAAAATCAAGGCTGCACCTGCTTCACTCAATAAACTACGGTTGTTTGACTGAAATCGTTTAAACTCACTTCGCTCAAACAAAAACGATTTTTAACCGTCAAACCCACCTTGTTTATTGGCTCATCAGCTGAGGCTCATAATCCACGAAATATTCAAGAATTTACTTGTATTTATTTAGGTCAGATGTAAAAAAATAACTTCCATGTATTAAACGCCTTTAAAAACAATGGTATTTAAGGTTAAAATATTACAAGCATTCTACTTAAAAAGTTTTATAAATAAAGAGGCCGTCTCAAAAGTCAAAAAAGAATCTTTGAAACTTATAATTTGTAACTAACTTCAATATTTGTTACCCCTAAATCCCCTGAAGGGGACTTAAGCCTC
>NZ_JBNGOY010000071.1:0-20747 GCF_050589805.1 Carboxylicivirga fragile
GGGGGGGGGGTTGGAAGGGTTTAATCGAAAGAATGTGTCAATGGAGCTGCTCTCTTTTGCGAGTTGCCAATAAAGAGCCGCTCTTTAGCTCAGTGTTCTTGAGTCTCTGCATTTAAACAATCTATTTAGAAGACGAACCTGAAGATGATGAATTAATAAAGTCGCGATGCGACTTCAATAGATTAATCGAATATAAAAGCACATTCTTCGTTTCTGCCAGAAGGTCAAGGAATAATATACTAATGCGTGTTCTACCTTCACCTGACTGAATACGTTTAATCTGATTTTTTCGAAGTTGCTCCAAAAAGCCAAGCAAGAAATTTTGCTTTATAGCCATGTCATTAATTAAATCAAAGCGATGCTCCTTTTCAACATGTACCAAATGATTAAAAAAAGCGGATACTTCATCCATCAACTCATGCAGATCGTCTCGTTGCGATTCAGTTAATCCTTTGTGCTGATTCTCGAAATGCTCAAAAAGAGGTTGGGTGATATTACTTAGACAGCCCACTAATTCGGTTAGGTAATCAAAAGCTTGAATAAAATACTGTCCTGAGTCGATGCCTTCCTCACTGAGTCTTGAGTAGGCATAAAACAATTGCGATTTACTATTTCTAGTGTGTTTCTGAAGCTGTTCAGCTTTATTTCGAGCTTCGTGCAATTGACGCAGATCCTGATCAACGAAACCTTGTAAACCGAGAATATAGACTTTTGAGGCCTCAAGTAAGTTACGTTTTATATGTTCGTTGCCCGACTCAACAAGAAACTCCATATTATTTACAGTGTCGGCCTGAAAATCTTCCTTAAGCAATTGTTTCTCTGCTTGCTTATTAATATAGTATTGACGCGATTTAAGTAAGACATAAAAAGTAAGTGCTGTCAGTAATATCGCTGCAATCCAGGTGCCATACCATAAGGCGTATGCTAAAATAAACGCACCAATAAATGCAATGCAAGCAGTGAAAAACCAGCCACCAATGATGGATAGTACTCCAGATACACGATAAACGGCACTTTCCCTACCCCATGCCTGATCGGCTAATGATGTGCCCATAGCCACCATGAATACCACAAATGTAGTTGACAGTGGGAAACGCATGTAAGTACCAATTGAAATTAATATGCTGGCTACAACAAGGTTTACTGAGGCGCGAACCGTATCGAAATAAACAACGCCATCTATGGTTCCAGGACCTTCTACAGCCTCGCTACGACTGTATCGTTTATCAAGGGCTTTAACCATGCGCGACGGTAATATCGATATAACTGTATTATGAACTTGCAAAAAATTTCGAACAATAATTCTAGATAGGTAGGATGGTTCAAAGCGTTCATACCCCACAGATTGTCTGCCCAGATATACTTCCGTTTCGGTAACGCCTCTTGCTTTCTTCGAATAGAATAAGGTAAGGATCATAATAACACCTGATAGAGCAAAGATGATCATATACACCACATCCATAAATGTATTTTTCTCAAGTATATTACGACTTAAAAAATCCATCCCAAAGGTTTCAGGCATTGTACTTCCAGATGCTAAAAATATTTTAAAACTCTCAAAAGCCGCCAGTGGAATTCCAATGAAATTAACCAGATCATTAGCCGCAAATGATAAGGCCAGTGCAAATGTGCCTACAAAAACAACAATTCGAGGAATATCAATATCAAAAGATAAGCCTAGGAATAGAAAAATAAAAGTACTGAAGGCGAATACTCCCATCAATAGTTCTGGCAAGTAATCTTGTACTATTCTGAACCAAGCATCATCCGCAAATACACTTCCTCCCAAAGCTTTTTTTGCTATCATAAAAACAATGGATGTAATGGCCAAGCCGCCAACAATGGCAAATAATATTTTAAACCGTCGCGTATAATTAAAGGTAAATACTATCCGAGTCATGAACTGGACTATCATGCCCACAATGAAAGCCAGAAAGATAGATAAGAGGATGCCGGCCAATATAACAAAAGCCCGATCTGAGTTAATGAGATGTTCAACCTCAATACCATCCAAACGCGCTTGTCCTTTCTTGATAAGTGTAAGTGCCATAGCACCACCTAAAAGTTCAAATACCACCGCAACAGTTGTTGAGGTGGGAAAGCCTAAAGTATTGAACCCATCAATGAGGAGAATATCGGTAAGCATTACGGCCAAAAATACGACCATCAGTTCGGTAAAAGTAAAACTAGACGGATAGATAACCCCATTACGTGCCACCTCCATCATGCCAACGGATAAAAACACGCCAAATATTAAACCACTCGCCGCAACCCAGTATACAATACGCTGTTTAGCTGCGCGCGAACCAATAGCAGCATTTAAAAAATTAACAGCATCGTTTGACACCCCAACTGTGAGGTCAATAATGGCTAATAAACCAAGAAGAATTACGGCAACCCAAATGAAAGTCATTATTTGCTTTTATTTCTGCTCAAAGATATAATCGAATACATGTGCTAAGATAAAACCAAATGTTAACATTTGGTTATCATCTCTCCAAATGTTTGAATAAAAATGGTATTTTTTACGTTTAAAATATTGATAGATGAAGACTTAACATTGGCTTAACATCATTTATTACTCAAGATTCATGAATTGTGTATGCGTTTTTAGTTTAACTTTGTTGTGATCGATTTATAGATATTACTAATTTAACTTTTAGTTTATTCAATCGCTCTTAATTAACACATGATTTACCTCGAAGGTTAGCGGTGTTGTTAAAGATTATAATTAATGAAGTCACAAGAACCACAAAAAATAACAGGATTTATTGCGTTGGGTTTTTTAGTGTTAGCCGGACTTTTCTTTTTGGCTAATTACTTAAGTCCAAATCTGTATTATTCGCTTGCCATATCGGTTCCATTGTTCTTTGCCCTGTCTTTCTCAATGGTAAATTTCTTTGTTAACCGTTTTATTTATTCGCGCATAAAACCCATTTATAAGTCCATTCACGACTTTAAGCCCAGCCAATTAGATGATGAAGAGAATGCTGAAGATGTTTTTTCTTCGGTGAATAAGGAGGTAGCAAGTTGGATGCAAGACAAAACGCAACAGATACAAGAGTTGCAACAAATGGAGCAGTATCGCAAGGAGTTTCTTGGAAATGTATCACATGAACTTAAAACACCAATATTTAATATACAGGGATATATTCTAACGCTCATGGACGGCGGCTTGGACGACCCCAATATTAATAGCCTATACTTGAATCGTACCGAGAAAAGTATTGATCGTATGATTAGTATTATTGACGATTTGGAGGCTATCTCTAAATTAGAAGCTGGTGAATTGGAGCTGACGTTCGAGCCATTTAATTTAATACAGCTCGTTGATGATGTTTTTGATTTGCAGGATATACGAGCAAAAGAGAAAAACATAAAGCTCAAATACGGCAAGGGTTTTGAAAGGGATATTCAGGTTATAGGAGACAAACAACGTCTGTTTCAGGTAATAAGTAACCTGGTGGTTAATTCCATTAATTACGGAAAAAAAGGTGGTAATACCAGCCTCAACTTTTACGATATGGATAATCGTGTTTTAATCGAAATTAAGGACAATGGCATTGGCATAGCTGAGGAAAATTTACCGCGTATATTTGAACGTTTTTACAGGGCCGATAAAAGCAGGAGCCGAGAACAAGGTGGTACAGGACTTGGTTTAGCTATTGTAAAACACATTATTGAAGCACATAAACAACGCATTAATGTCAGCAGTAAAATTGGTAAAGGCACCTCTTTTACTTTTACACTCGAAAAAGCCAGGTAACATTAAATTCACATAGAAATAATATACAGCTTACAGTTAATTAATACGATACCGTAGCTTCGCAGTTAAATTTTATTAATATGGATTCAACGAATTATAAGATATTATTAGTAGATGACGAACCTGATATTTTGGAGTTTGTCTCTTACAATCTGAGGCGCGAAAATTACACTGTTTTAACCGCTCAGAATGGACAAGAAGCATTGAAAATTGCACAAGCAGAATTACCTGAGTTAATTATTCTTGATGTAATGATGCCTGAGATGGACGGAATTGAAACTTGTGAAGAGTTGAAACGCATTCCTAGTTTAAAGAATTCAATTGTTGCTTTTCTAACCGCACGTGGTGAAGATTATTCTCAGATTGCTGGTTTCGACGCAGGAGCCGATGATTACATCAACAAACCAATCAAACCAAAGGTATTAATCTCGAGAGTTAAGGCTTTGCTGAAACGTTACCATCCTGATAATAGTGCAGAACCCGTTGTTAGCAATAGTGAAATCATTACCATAGGCGATTTGGTTATTGATCGTGAGCGTTATAATATTCACCTTGCTGGTGAGGAAATGATTCTACCAAAAAAGGAATTTGAGTTGCTTTTATTGTTGGTTTCAAAACCCGAAAAGGTGTTTACGCGCGATGAAATATACAGTGCTGTTTGGGGCGATAACATCATTGTTGGCGACAGAACTATCGACGTGCACATTCGAAAATTACGCGAAAAGATAGGCCAGGATCATATCAGAACAATAAAAGGAGTAGGTTATAAGTTTGTGGTATAGATGATTAGGTCTTAATAAGAAAAGTGTTTAATTTTTCTGTTTAATAAAAATTTGACAGACAAGCCATAATTATTACTTTTATCATGTATTAATTTATGAATGCTGTATGCCTATGCATACAGACTCAAACTATAATGTATGAATAAGTTCGTAAGTGTTATAATGATTGTGCTTGTTGCTTTTGCGTTTCACGCATGTAAGGACAAACCAACACAAAAGGTGCAAAAACCAAAAACAACTGTTGTTAAAAAAACGGTTAAGAAAGATACCGCAGCTATTGATTCTCTTAAAAAGGTAGCTGAAGCTAAAAAAGTTGTAAAAAAGGTTGAAGCACCCAAACCGCCAAATAAGTATTTTTTAATTGCAGGAAGCTTTCAAAGTCGTCGTAATGCCGATATTTTTAAAGCGCGATTAGAGAAAGAAGGCTATACTTCTTCTGTAATTGAAAGGCGAACAGGCCCGAATACTGATTTTTACAAAGTATCTTATAAAGGTTTTCACGATCGAAAGTTAGCCTATGCCGAATTACGAAAAGCACGTAATTCTGAAGGCCGAGATAACGTTTGGTTATTGGTGAAAAAATAAGGTCACTCAAAGATATTCATAAAAAAAAGGAAGCTAATGCTTCCTTTTTTTATGCAAATACATCTTCCATACTGTTAAGCTTACTAATCAGCTCTGTTTTAAAACCTAATTTTTGAGCAGCCTCAATATTAGCTGGCGAATCGTCCAGAAAAAGAGTAGTTTCCGGATTTAGACCTGTGGCCTCAATAACTTTCTCAAAACAGAGTGCTTCTGGTTTACTACATCCAAGTTCGTATGAATAATAGACTTCGGTAAATAATTCTTCGATGGATTCATATCCCGATACCATGTGAATAAAATGGCGACGGTGTATGGCATTGGTGTTGCTCAACAAATAAACCGGATTTTTCCTTTTTAACTCTTCCAATATTTTAATTCGTTCTTTGGGAAAACGCACCAGCATTTGATTCCAGGCATTTATAATTGATGAGCTAGTCTGTTTCTTATCCGAAAGGCTTGCTACTCGATTTACAAACTCATCCTCGTTAACATCTCCCCTTTCGAGCAATTTAAAAATGCCATCATGATGACTTTGACTTATTTCTTTGCCTAAGTTTTGATACCCAAGTTTCGAAAAAGCTTCAATGGTTAGCTGTGGATCAATATCGATTATCACACCTCCCAAATCAAATAAGAAACAGTTTATACCTTCAATATTTCGTGTCATTTCAGTTCATTATTTAGACCTTAAAAATACATGCATCGATTGAATAATAAGGCACTTTGAAGGCAACAATTTTTTAAAGTCTCAAATTCGATGAAATACATTATCTTTGCAAGGATTTTTGTCTTGATTAAAGATAAAAAAATGGGAAAGCGGGCTATAGAAACCTGCAATTCTTAAACATTATTCTAAAAACAGAAGAGTAGAATGAGTACGTTGGAACTTAGCGAACAGGAGATTATTAGACGTAACAGTTTAGAGGAGCTAAACAAACTGGGTATTAACGCATATCCGGCAGCAGAATATAAAACCACGCACTTCTCAAGTGAAATAAAACAGGAATTTGATCCTGAAAAAAACAACTTGCAAGAGGTAACTATTGCTGGACGTATCATGAGTCGTCGTATTATGGGTAAGGCTTCATTTGCTGAGATCCAAGATGCTGAAGGACGTATTCAGATATACATCAACCGCGATGATCTTTGCCCTGGTGAGGACAAAACATTATACAATACCGTATTCAAGAAATTATTGGATATTGGTGATATTGTTGGTTTGAAGGGATATGTATTTGTGACTAAAGTTGGCGAAACCAGTCTTCATGTTAAGGAACTAACCATTCTAAGTAAGTCACTTAAACCTCTTCCTATTGTTAAGGAGAAAGATGGTAAAACTTACGATGCATTCACTGATTCGGAATTGCGTTACCGTCAGCGTTATGTTGATTTAATTGTAAATCCACAGGTAAAGGAAGTATTTGAAAAACGTCGTACGATTATTAAAACAATGCGTGAGATGTTTGATAATGCAGGTTACCTTGAGGTTGAAACACCAATATTACAGCCGATACCTGGAGGTGCTGCGGCACGTCCGTTTATCACACATCACAATGCATTGGATATTCCTTTGTACATGCGTATTGCTAACGAGCTTTATCTAAAGCGTCTTATCGTTGGTGGATATGATGGTGTATATGAATTTGCAAAAGATTTCCGTAACGAAGGAATGGATCGTACGCACAATCCTGAGTTTACGGTTATGGAGATTTATGTGGCCTATAAGGATTACAACTGGATGATGGAATTTACCGAAACCATGCTGGAAAAGGTGGCTATGGCTTTACATGGACAAACTAAGGTAATGATTGGCGAAAATGAGGTTGACTTTAAGGCACCTTACCGTCGATTAAGCATGATTGATGCCATTAAGGAACATACTGGGATTGATATCACAGGTATGGATGTTGCTGGCCTTCGTAAAGTTTGTGATGATTTAAATATTGAAGTAGATGACACCTTTGGTAAGGGTAAAATGATCGACGAGATATTTGGTGAGAAGTGTGAAGGTCACATGATTCAGCCAACTTTCATTACCGACTATCCTGTTGAAATGTCACCACTGTGTAAGAAACATCGTGATAATCCTGAGTTAACCGAACGTTTTGAGTTAATGGTGAATGGAAAAGAATTGTGTAATGCTTATACTGAGCTTAACGATCCAATTGATCAGCTAGAACGTTTCCAGGAGCAAATGAAACTTTCGGAAAATGGTGATGACGAGGCCATGTTTATCGACATGGATTTTGTACGTGCATTGGAGTACGGTATGCCACCTACATCAGGTATGGGAATTGGTATCGATCGCCTTACCATGTTTATGACAGGTCAGGATTCCATTCAGGATGTACTGTTTTTCCCTCAGATGCGTCCAGAGAAAAAAGCGCAGGTTGATTCTGACGAGCTATTTGTTGAGCTGGGAATAGCTACGGAATGGGTTGAAGTTGTACGTAAAGCAGGTTACAAAACCATTGCTGCATTGAAAGAAGCTAAACCAGGAAAATTATTTCAGGATATCTGCGGATTAAACAAGAAACACAAGTTAGGCCTAAGCAATCCATCACAGGATGATGTTAAAAATTGGTTAGCCTAAAACATTAAAGAATAATTTAATAGAACAAAAAGGACTTTCTGTCTTTTTTGTTCTATTTTTATAATATAAACAAGAAGAAGAAAACGTATGGATGAATCATCAAGAGTAGGTATTATTGGTAGCGGTAGTTGGGCAACTGCAATCGCTAAAATACTCTTAAACAATGTTGCATCCATTAATTGGTATTTTCGCGATAAATCGCACATTGCGGACTTTAAAAAATTTAAGCACAACCCAAATTACCTAACGAGTGTTGAGTTTAATACCGATAATATTTACCTGTCAGATGATATAAATGAGGTTGTTCAACAATCCGACATCTTGATACTTGCAATTCCATCAGCCTTTCTTAAGTCAGCTCTTTCAAGCTTAACAGAACCATTACAGGATAAATTTATTGTTTCTGCTATTAAAGGCTTGGTGCCAGATGAGAACCTTATCATAGGCCAATACTTTCATAAATTATACGACGTTCCAACCGAATCAATTGGGGTTATTAGTGGCCCTTGTCACGCTGAGGAGGTTGCTCTTGAGCGCTTGTCATATCTAACCATCGCTTGTCAGGATGTAAAACGAGCACGTTCATTTGCTTCTTTCCTGTCTTGCCCGTACATAATGACAACCATCTCTGATGATATTTACGGAACTGAATATGCTGCGGTATTAAAAAATATTATGGCCGTTGCATCGGGTATCTGTCACGGTTTGGGTTACGGCGATAATTTTCAGGCAGTACTAATTTCTAACGGAATTCAGGAGATAAAACGTTTTGTTGATACGGTGCATCCAATAACGCGCGATATCAAAAGTTCTGCTTACCTTGGCGATTTATTAGTGACAGCCTATTCGCAATTTAGCCGTAACCGTATGTTTGGTACCATGGTAGGTAAAGGTTACTCTGTGAAGTATGCACAGATGGAAATGCTAATGATAGCCGAAGGATACTATGCTGTAAAGAGTATTCACGAAATCAATGATAAGTATAAGGTGAATATGCCAATCACCGAAGCAGTTTACAATATTATTTACGAACGTATTTCTCCATCTATTGAAGTGCGACTTTTGACAGAGCATTTACGCTAGTAAAACAGACCGATTTTTTCGGAAGTAAAACCTAAATAATGAATTAAATTATAATTCATTAACAATACCTTTCCAAAACTAACAAGCTAATAGTTATCTTTGCATAATTAAATGAGATGGCATGTTAATCAGCGATCTTATTTACAAACTTGTACACACCAAAAATTAGATAATAGCATGTTACCGAGTATTAATCCAACCAAGACAAATGCCTGGAAAGAATTAGAGGCCTATTTTGCCGAGTTCGATGGCACAGAAATGAAAGATCTATTTGCTAAGGATAGCAAAAGATTCGACAAGTTTTCAATAAAATTTGAAGATATTCTACTTGATTATTCAAAGAATAGATTGGATGATAAAGTAATGCAACTTTTACTTCAACTCGCTGAAGAATGTGGTTTAAAAGATGCCATTGAAAGCCAGTTTAAGGGTGATAAAATTAATGTTACTGAAGATCGTTCAGTATTGCATATTGCTCTGCGTAATCGCAGTAATACACCAATTATGGTGGATGGCAAAGATGTAATGCCTGATGTTAATGCCGTATTGGATCAGATGAAATCATTTTCTGATAAAGTTACTGCAGGAGAATGGAAAGGTTATAGTGGAAAAGTCATTACAGATATCGTTAATATTGGTATTGGTGGTTCTGATTTGGGACCATTAATGGTAACCGAAGCCTTAAAACCGTACCAAAAAGAAAATATAAACCTGCACTTTGTTTCAAATGTAGATGGCACTCATATAGCTGAAACGCTTAAAAAGGTTGATGCAGAGACAACACTATTTATTATTGCCTCAAAAACATTTACGACTCAGGAAACAATGACCAATGCTAATTCGGCTAAGTCATGGTTTTTAGAGTCAGCCAAAGATGAGAAGTTTGTGGCTAATCACTTTGTGGCACTATCAACAAATGCTGATGCTGTAGCTGCTTTTGGTATTGATACTGCCAACATGTTTGCTTTCTGGAACTGGGTTGGCGGCCGTTATTCATTATGGTCGGCCATTGGTTTAAGTATCGCTTGTGGTATTGGCTTTGATAATTACGTGGAGTTATTAGAAGGTGCACATGCCATGGATAATCACTTTAAGAATAGTGATTTTGATAAGAACATGCCTGTTATATTAGCTATGATAGGTATTTGGTACAATAACTTCTATGGAGCCGAAACAGAAGCTATTTTACCATACGATCAGTACATGCATCGTTTCTCAGCTTACTTCCAACAAGGAAACATGGAGAGTAATGGTAAATACGTTGATCGTAATGGTGACAAAGTAGATTACCAAACTGGTCCTATTTTATGGGGAGAGCCAGGAACCAATGGACAGCATGCTTTCTATCAATTGATTCACCAAGGTACTAAATTGATACCTTGCGATTTTATGGCTACAGCCAAAAGTCATAATCCATTAAGTGACCATCACCCAAAGTTGTTGGCTAACTTTTTTGCCCAAACTGAGGCAATGATGGTTGGTAAAACGGCTGAGCAAGTCACTGCTGAATTTAAAGCAGCAGGAAAGTCAGACCAAGAGATTAAAGCTTTATTACCATACAAAGTATTCTTGGGTAATATTCCTACCAATTCATTTTTGATGAAAGAGCTAAACCCACGTACTTTGGGTGCACTGATAGCCATGTATGAGCAAAAGATATTTGTGCAAGGCATTATCTGGAATGTATATAGCTTTGACCAATGGGGAGTTGAGTTAGGTAAGCAGTTAGCTAACGCAATATTACCTGAGTTGGTAAGCGATGATGAGGTAACAGCCCACGACGCATCAACCAATGGCTTGGTTAATGCATACAAAGCAATGAAAAAGTAAGTGTTAACACTTGTCTTAAGGTGTTTAGTCAAAATACAAACATGAAAGCCTTCGGATTATTTTTATCTGTAGGCTTTTTTTGTAAATTGATACACCAGACATTAACAGTGAACAAGCGTTTCTTGAAACGAAGTACCATTATTTAAGCCCATTTTATGACTTTAATTCGCTGGCAAAGTGCTTTTAGTGTTAATGTAAAAGAGATTGATGATCAACATAAACACCTTGTTAATCTTCTTAATCGTTTGCACGATGATTTAATTTCTAATAATAATGCAGATGTTGGAGAAGTAGTGAACGAATTGATTGACTACACACTCATTCATTTTAAGACAGAAGAAAAATATCTCAAACAGCATAATTATCCCAATCGACGTATTCACCAAGAGGAGCATGAAGCGTTTGCAAAGAAGATGTTGGATTTCAAGAAAGAATTTGAAGCAGGTAAAATAGGTTTGTCAGTTGAGTTACTCGACTATCTTCGAGATTGGTTAACCGATCATATTATGGGCAGTGATCAAAGCTACGCCGCATTCCTAATGGAAAACAGGATTAATTAGCTTTTTCTCAATTTATAAATTCTTTAAGTAGGATAAGCTACCATTTGCTTATCCTATCTGACTAATATCTGTTAATCGTTCAAGATCAAGAATTTCTATAGAATCAGAATTAACAGCTATCAAACCATCTTCTTTAAATTTGGTTAAGATTCGTGTGGTACTTTCTACTGACATACTTGCTATCTCAGCTAAATCTTTTCGAGTTAACTGCAATGGAAACTTATCTAATTTATAGATTCGTTGTGCCAAGCAAAGTAATACATCGGCCAAGCGTCCATATGTCTGTTTCTTAGTTAGGCAGAAAAAACGACCATTAATTATTACTGAATTCTCAGCCAACATACTTATAATCTTACCAGCAAACTTAGCATTACTTGTTATTAAACTTTTAAATGCATTTATGTCAATCAGTTTAATTGCTGAATCCATATAGGTTTGAGCACTATACGGAAATACTGCATTACCGTCAAATAAAGCAGGAAGACCTATAATATTTACTGCAGGTAATATTTTAAGAACTAAAGAATCATTAGCATTCTCCAGGTATATTTTAGCCAAACCTTCTTTTAATACCATGATGTGAGACGCAAATGATCCTTGTTTACAGATGGTTTCACCTCGTTTATATTCTACCTCAACACTATTTTCATCGATAAAAGCGATTTCTTCTTCCGTTAACTCATCGAAACAGCATAGAGGATTTTCTCCCACAGAGCAACCATTAAAGACAACTGGCTTTGGCATAGTACTACATTTTTAGGTTGTTACGTCAAACATACGAAATATATCAATAAAAAGATTGATATGTATCAATTTAGATACGTTCTATTACGGATCGGATACTGTTTTGTTGCATGCTCATTTGTTTAGAGAAAAATTTCTTCAAATATATATTTGTAGCAAATCTAAAAGTATTATGAAAAAATTCTCTAATTCAGCAACAGCCATCCTAGTCAGTCTGCTACTTCCCATTGCAGTACTGTATATTACGGTTAAGGTTGCCGCCTTTAAAGGAGAACCTGAGAAGGTTGAAGTCAAATTAAAGTCAGAGCATATCTCATCTGTCGATCATTCGCAATTTGAAATTTTGCAACAAGATTTTGCAACTCCCCACGATGTAACGGCTGCGTGCTTGTCATGCCATACTGGTCGTGATGAAGAGGTGATGGCTACAGCACATTGGAAATGGGAACGTGAAGTTGAAATACCAGGTAAGGGTAAAGTAAGCATCGGAAAGAAAAACCTACTTAATAACTTTTGTACTGGCGCCAATGGTAATAATGGTTCGTGCATGCGTTGTCATATTGGTTTAGGTTGGAAAGACAAAACCTTTGATTTTTCGGATAATCTAAACATCGACTGTTTGGTTTGTCATGATCAAACAGATACCTATTTCAAACAAAAGGGACAAGCAGGACTACCAGCCACCGAAGAGACAGCAAATGCTGCTTACCAAGTGCCCGATTATCCTTATGTGGCGCAAAACGTTGGTTTGCCAAAGAAGAACAACTGTGGAATCTGCCATTTCTACGGAGGTGGAGGTAATAATGTGAAACATGGAGACTTGGAGGAAGCTTTATTGTCGTGTTCGAAGCACGTTGATGTGCACATGACCAACGAAGGACCAGACATGGCTTGTATCGATTGTCACACAACAGAAAGACATAATATAAAAGGTAAACTGTATTCGGTTTCCTCAATGAATGAAAACCGTATTGATTGCGATCAGTGCCATACAGCTACCCCGCATAATGATGCTGTATTGGATCAGCACTTCGAAAAATTAGCCTGTCAAACATGTCATATTCCTGAATATGCCAAGGCCAATGCCACCAAAATGTATTGGGATTGGTCATCGGCAGGAATGCTTGATGACGCCGGTCATGGCTATTCTGAAGACGATGCGGATGGCAATCACAACTATTTATCCATCAAAGGCAATTTTGTTTGGGATGATAATGTGAAGCCTGAATATTACTGGTTTAATGGTACGGCCGATCATTTCCTGACGACAGATACCATCAGCGAAATTCCGGTTAAAATTAATGAGTTGTTTGGTGAATATCGCGATTCAACAGCGAAGATATGGCCTGTTAAGGTACATCGTGGTAAACAAATTTACGATGTGGATCATAACACCTTAATAAATTTGAAATTATGGGCAGCTGAAAAAGGTGAAGGTGCCTACTGGAAAGACTTTGATTGGGATACAGCTTCTCGCTTGGGCATGGAGTACAACGATCGCCCTTACAGTGGTAACTACGATTTTGTAGCATCCGAAGCCTATTGGCCAATTAACCATATGGTATCACCTAAAGAAGAAACCTTAACATGTACCGAATGTCACTCACGAGAAGGCCGTTTGGATAATCTGAAGGATTTCTATTTACCGGGTCGCGATTACTCAAAACCGGTTGACTATGCAGGTGTTGGTCTGATTATTTTAACTCTTGTAGGAATTTTCGCTCATTTCCTTGGGCGTGTAGTTGCCTTCTTTAAAAACAAATAAGATGGAAAAAGTAAAAATATATAGCCGCTTTGAGCGCTTCTGGCACTGGACACAAATGGTGTTGATTTTATTACTGGGTATTACTGGTTTTGAAATTCATGGATCGTTCGAAGTATTTGGTTTCGAAACATCGGTACGCTTACATTCTGCATCGGGTTGGGCATTTTTAGTGTTAACCATTTTTGCCGCTTTCTGGATGATAGTAACGGGTCAGAGTCGTCAGTTTATGCCAGTTCGCAATAATGTAAAATCGCAGATCATGTATTACATGTCGGGTATTTTCAAAAACGAACCTCATCCTGTACCCAAAACAGCAGAATCTAAATTAAATCCATTACAACGAATCGTTTATTTTGGTTTAATCATTTTGGTTTTTCCGGTTCAGTTAATCACTGGCTTCTTGTACCTGTTTTTTCATTATCCCGAAAAACCATTTGCACTTGAAAGTCTTGAGACTGTGGCTGTACTGCATACCTTAGGCGCATTCTTATTAGTAGTATTTGTTATCGTGCATTTATACCTGATAACAACGGGTCATACAATTAGCTCTAACCTAAAAGCTATGATTACTGGTTATGAGGATCTAGAACATTCAGAAAATAAGTAAACTACATATCATGAAAAAAATATTCACATTATACATTGTCGCACTTTTGTTAGTAGCGTGTAATAATCAAGCAACAGATCTTACGGTTGATCAAATGGTAGAGCAGGCTGTTGAGGTGGTAAAAACAACTCAGCCCGATGAGTTAATGAAGATAATGGAGACCGAAGAAATTTTTACTGTCATTGATGTACGCCAAAAAGATGAGTTTTATTATGGCTACATCCCTGGAGCCGTCAATATTCCAAGAGGTAGTATTGAATTTAGTATTAACAATGCCACCTTCTGGGAGAATGAAGGACTGTACATGCCAAATACTGATGAGCTAATAATTTTAGTTTGTAAAAAAGGAAAACGTTCTATTTTGGCCGGTCACACATTACAGCGAATGGGGTATAGCAATGTACGAGTCCTTAAAGAGGGCTGGAAAAGTTGGGAGATGGCCTATCCTGATTATTGCGAAAAGAACCTTGAAATGTTAGCAGGTGGCCCTGCCAAACACGATGATGGAGGAGGTTGCTAAATAAGATCATAATCAAATAACATATTTTATATCCAAGAGTCGTAGTACTAGTCAGTTAATCAATTGAATTTGATTGATAATAGGCGCCGTACTATGAAAACATTAAATCTTTAAATTCAATTAACATGAAAAATCTAAGAAATTATTTAATGATGGTACTTGTACTAAGTACAGTATTGTTTACTAGTTGTAAGGATGATGGTGATGATGTAGAAGTAAGTCACTTTAGTTTAATGACTGAACATATGGTGTCTGCTAGTTTGGATTTACCAAATATTATTGGTTCTGGTGACACAAAGTTTGTTACCGCTGCTCCAGCTACCGAGGCTGAAATAACAAACTGGGCTGCAGGCTGGCACATTATGGATATACGAGGGGCAAATGATTTTGCAACAGGCCATATCACAGGTGCAAAGAATGTACCTTTCACAGGTATTCTTGATGAAGCGGCTGTAGCAACAAAACCTATTTTGATTGTATGTTATTCCGGTCAGTCAGCTTGTTATGCCACCTCTTTATTACGCTTGGCTGGTTACGGAAGTACTAAAGCCCTTAAATGGGGAATGAGCGGATGGAACTCTGCTTCAGCAAACCACAACAGTGGATGGAATAATGGTGTTGGCGATCATGTAGATGGTAATGCTAATTGGGTATCAACAGCTGCCCCAAGTAATGTTACTTTTAATCACCCGTCATTTAGTGCAACTGCCGTTGATGGACCTTCAATTCTTCGTGAGCGCGTAGCAGCAGTAATAGCAGCAGGATTTAAAGGTGTAGCCGGAACAACTGTACTGGCTAACCCAGATGAATACCACATTAATAATTATTTCAACGAAACGGACTATTCAGAATTTGGGCATATGAATGGTGCATTCCGTATTCAACCATTAACTGTGGCTAATGATGAAATTAAATATTTAAGCAATGAAGACAAGGTAGTTACCTATTGTTATACAGGTCAAACTTCAGCCGTTATTTCTGCCTATTTAAATGTATTAGGATACGATGCTGTAAGTATGAAAAACGGTATGAATGGTATAAATAATCACAGTACAGTTTGGACCACAGGAGCAAACGCAAGTGGTAATGCAAAAAACCAATGGAAAGACACTAAACCAATGGAGTATCCAACAATACCATAGTTTTTAATTCATAACAGGGTAGCTAATGCTACCCTGTATTTCTTTCTCAAAAAATACTATTATGAAGAAATATAGTCTAATTATAGCTGCCATGTTATTGATGGCTCCAGTCATTACCTTTTCGCAAGGATGTGAAGAGCCCAGCGAGGACTCAACGGATGGTGCACCAAAAGTGATTGGTTTTATTCAGCCCCAATATGAACATCATTTCACCGACCCTAAAGCCAGTACATTTAAATTTATGCGCGCCCGATTAGGTGTAACAGGCAAGATCCCTTATGATTTCACTTATTACGTAATGGCAGAATTTAGTTCTTTTGTGAGTTCTGATGGTAATCCTTTTTTATTGGATGCCTTTATCTCCTATCGTCGATTCGAATTGGCGAAAATGTCAGTGGGTTCGTTTAAGCAACCATTTGGACTGGAAGTGAATACTTCTTGTTCTGGACTACATACCGTAATGCGTTCAAAGGTATCCGACCAATTGGTTAGTCCTCAACGCGACATGGGTTTTATGGTATTCGGAGGAACAAATGAATCTCTCCTTAAGTATCAATTTGCCATTATGAATGGTACCGGTCTTGGCGTTAAAGATAATAATGCAAAAAAGGATTTTATCGGTCGTCTTACTATTAAACCACTTGACTTTTTGAGAGTTGGTGGTAGTTTCCGTTATGGGCATCCCTTAACTGACGACAAAGACAGAACTTCCTTTGCTGCAGAAATTGAAATTAATAAGGGTAATTTCTTATTCCAAGGTGAATATATAATTGACGAAGGTGACTACAATACAGCTGCTGGTGGAGGTTGTGGATCAGAACCTGTTGTATTAGGCGAAAAGCGCGAAGGTTACTGGATGCATGCTATGTACATGACGAACTACATGATTCAACCTGTTGTTAAATTCGAAATGTTTGACAAGGATACAAATACGGATAAAGATGAAGAGTACATAACCACCTTTGGTGTAAACTATTTCTTTAACGATTGGACACGCTTGCAACTTAACTATCAATACAAAGCTGAAAAAGCCAGTGAAATTGACAACGATGCAATATTGATGCAACTGCAAGTTAAATTTTAAAAAAGAAAAACTGAAAGTATGAAGAAGATAAGTTTGATGTTAGCCATGCTTTTATATGTCGCTTCAGGCATCATGGCACAAGGAGATTTTATTTCAGTTAAAGAATTATCAGGAAAAATAAATGATTCGAAGTGCATTATAATAGATGCGCGTAAAAAAACTGAATATCAAAAAGTACATATACGTAATGCTATCAGTGTTCCGGTTGAAGTAATTTCAACTAAAACACCAATTGATGGTATCTTAAAAAGTGACGCCGAAGTTGCCAAAGTTCTCGGCACACATGGTGTAGATATCAATAAGGAATTGATATTGTATTGTAACAAAGGAAGCAATGCTGGCAGGATGTATTGGGTGCTAAAAATGATGGGAGCTAAAGATGTTAAGCTGCTTGATGGTAACCTCGATGCGTGGAAAGCCGCACGTAAGCCGGTAACTCGTAATCCTAAGATGGCTAAAAAGTGTAAGGTTGAAGCTACTTGGGATAAGTCAACATATTTGACTCAAGCTAATGTTAAAGCCCAAATGGGTAATGATAAAGTCGTTTTGGTTGATGCACGTGCAGATGCTTATTTCAATGGAACAGATCCGAAAAGTAAGGGTCATATACCTGGTGCAATTAGTATCAATTCGGATTTAATGCGTGATGAGAAAGGATTAATAAAAAGTACTGAAGAGCTGAAGAAGTTATTTGCTTCAAAAGGCGTCACAAAAGATAAAGAGGTGATTTTATATTGCCAAACAAGTACACGTGCTGGATTACTCTATGCTATCCTCACAACCACTCTTGGATACACAAATGTGAAAGTTTATGATGGAGCTTATAATGAATGGGTAACTAATAGTAAACTAGAAGCATAGTTACTTAATCAGTTCGTGATGATGTAAGAGGCATTTATCAATATTGGTAAATGCCTCTTATTGATTTTATACAAAAGCACCATAAAGCGTTAAAGCTGCAATTAGCAGCCAAAAGATCCATTGAAACATTTTTAGTAGAGCACCAGGTATTTTAGAGCGTAGCGCTGTAACTATTTGAACAATTCCAAAAAATAAATAATTGTAGGCAATGAACGACAGTACTAGGGTTGGATCAAACATGCATTTTTCACCCTGAATTCCAATCATAATTAGGATCCATGAAGATAATACCATGTAAACTGAAATATAATGAAAAACGGTTTGCATTACTTTCTTCGGTAAGAGTTCCATGTCAGAATTTAAGAGGGGTCTTAAATATAATTTACGACCAACAGTAAAGTGACCAATAGTAGCCATAGCGCCAATAATACCAGCAATAAGTACAGGGATGTTCATAGTATTGAATTTAGATGAAGAATAAATGTAAAAGATTTAAGCTCAATATTCAATTATTAGTTCGAATCTTTATGTGTTGAAATAGTGATCAGTATGGAGGTCTTTCTTAATTAATGTGATTTTAATTAAGAAAATATCGTGCTTGCCTTTTGATAATAGCAAATTCCTTTCTATTTTTGCATCCGCTGAAAAGGTAATTATACCTTAAAAAGCCGGGCCTATAGCTCAGTTGGTTAGAGCACCTGACTCATAATCAGGGGGTCCCTGGTTCAAGCCCAGGTGGGCCCACCCTCTGAAAGAAGCACTTACATCATTTATCGAGGTAAGTGCTTTTTTATTTCGCACACAATTTACTACACATTCCGTTTTTCTGTTATTTAATTGGGCAGAATGTTCTTCGATTTTAAGTCATATCATCCTTACTTCAGGATTGCTACATGTTATTCAACACTTCGGATTATTTCGCTTTTTCTATATTTGTTGCACAATGTGATCTCAAATAAATTCAAATATGAAAACAATTACTTCTCTCCTATTCTTACTTATGCTATTGCTTGGCAGTAAGACTAATGCTTGTACAAGTTATCTTGTCACTAAAGGCGCTTCTGTTGATGGTTCAAATATGATATCGTACGCAGGTGATTCACACATTCGTTACGGACAATTATATTTTCATCCACGTGCTCAATGGCCTGATGGTTCAATGCAAACAATTTTTGATCGTAGCTCGAATAAGCCGTTAGGTCAAATTCCTTATCCGGCCGAAACATATCAGGTTATTGGTTTTATGAATGAACATCAGGTATCTATCGGAGAAAGTACCTTTGGTGGCCGAAAAGAATTGCGCGATACGACTGGAATTATCGATTGGGGAAGTATTATGTTTTTGGGGCTTCAGCGTGCTAAAACTGCTCGAGAGGCTATAAAAGTAATGGTTGAGTTAGTTGATGAGTTCGGCTATTTTAGTTCTGGCGAATCTTATTCCATTGCCGATGCTAATGAAGTATGGATTTTGGAGTTGATCAGCAAAGGCATGGATTTAAAAACGGATAGAAAAACGAAGAAACTATACAATGCAAATAAGGGCGCTGTATGGGTGGCACGACGCATACCCGATGGATACATCAGTGCCCATGCTAATCAAGCACGTATTACAACATTTCCAAAAGCAGATGGTGTAAAATCGATTAGTTCTGCTCACCTTGATCAAATATTTAATCCGGAAATTGAGGTGGTTTATGCTCATGATGTGATCAGTTTTGCAAAGCAAAAAGGGTATTACAAAGGAAATGGTTCGAATTTCAGCTTTTCTGATGCCTACGCACCGCTCGATTTTGGAGCTGCTCGTTTCTGCGAGCTAAGAGTATGGGCTATGTTCGATCAGGTTAATGATGATATGAAGCAGTATTGGGATTATGCCACAGGTAAAACTAAAGAACCACGAATGCCTCTTTGGGTTAAACCTAATCGAAAACTTAAACCACGTGACTTAATGGCATTCTTTGGCAATCACTTACAAGGAACAGAACTAGATATTAGCAAAGATGCAGGTGCCGGGCAACAGGGGCTTCCTTATCGCTGGCGACCTTTAACCTGGCAATATGAAGGTAAAACTTATTTTAATGAGCGCACAACAGCAACTCAGCAAACGGCCTTTTCGTGGGTGGCCCAAATGCGAGATTGGCTACCTAATGCAATAGGTGGTATCTTTTGGTATGGATTAGATGATGCAAACCTTTCATTGCATGTGCCATTTTATACCGGGATGACCCATGTTCCACATTCTCATGCCGAAGGTAACGGTGATATATTAACTTATTCTGAAACATCTGCTTTCTGGGCCTTCCAAAGGGTATCTCATTTTGTCTATTTGTTTTATGATCGTGCTATTGAGGATATTCGCTTGAAACAAAAAGAGTATGGAGACAAATTTGAAGCATCAATTCCCGCAATTGATGTGGCAGCCAAAATGCTGTATGATAAAAATCCAGAATTAGCTGCAGAATTTTTAACTACTTTTTCGCACAGCGCAGCCTCTAATGTTGTGGACGATTGGAAAAAGCTGAGTAATTTTCTTCTTGTAAAATATCTCGATGGAAATGTGAAACACGAAAAAGGAGGAAAGTTCATTGATAATGGATGGGATTACCCCATTGATCCTGGTCATCCGAATTATTCTGACCAGTGGAAGAAAATAATAATTGAAGATACTGAGGATAAACTTTTGATGCCAGAGATTAATTAATAAGATTGTACAACATATAAGATTAAGCAAAGAGGGTGTCCAAAAAGTAAAAATCACAATCTAGGTTACTTTTAATTTGTAATCAAATATCCTTTTTTACTACCCCTAAATCCCCTGAAGGGGA
>NZ_JBNGOY010000072.1:0-20649 GCF_050589805.1 Carboxylicivirga fragile
TAAAATGTTTCGCAAAATCAATTTACAACTTTGAGGGGAAACCTTTAGGGAGTACCCTCATTTTAAAAAATTAGTCGGTCACTAGTGATTGTTTTATAGTATTTGATACAAGGGCAAAGGTAAACATTTATTACACACCATAAAATGAAAAGCACATACACATTAAAACTATGTTTGGCCAATTTTATACAATTTGAGTACTGAATAAATATCCATCTTTTCTCCGCGTTTGTCATCTAAAAACAAACGTTAATAAAAACACCTTTAATTGGGGGCTTGTTCAGCAATCGATTTCGATGCCCTTTTATATCTTTGGTTAAGTTAAAAAGGAAGAGGTTGTTGAATGGTGAAAGTATATTTGTTAAGTACCTGCAGCACATGCAAACGCATTTACAAAGAGGTTAGTAGTTTGGGAGACTTTGAAGTTATTGACGTCAAAGCAAACCCCTTATCTATTAATACCATTGATGAATTAGCCAGATTAGCTGGAGGGTACGAAGTTATTTTTAATAAACAATCAAGAAAATACAGAGAGCACGGTCTTGCCCATAAAGAACTTGGTGAGCAGGATTACCGGCAATATTTAAGTCAGGAATATACGTTTTTGAAAAGACCAGTATTTGTGGTTGGCAGAAAACTATTTGCAGGCAACAATAAGAAAAATTTAGCAGAGCTTATTATGCATTTAAAATCATTAAAAGCTCAAAAAACATCCATTACTACCTAACCCCAATTATCCCCCCCCAAGTAGTAATAAAAAAAAGGCTTCCATCCCGGGAAGCCTTTTTCATTTTTATTTTATTGTTGTCCTAGTTTGTTCTTCCAGGATAAACTTCGAGTGCTTTTTCTAAAGTTTCAATAGCATTAGCTAAATCTTCTTTTTTAAGAACGTAAGCGATTCGCACTTCATTCTTTCCGCATCCTGGCGTACTATAAAAACCAGAAGCAGGCGCCATCATTACTGTTTGACCCTTATGGCTAAATTCGCTCAATATCCACTGACAGAATTTATCAGAATCATCAACTGGTAATTTAGCTACTGTATAAAATGCTCCCTTTGGCATTGGTGTAAATACACCCGGAATCTTATTTAATCCTTCAACCAAAAAGTTACGACGCTCAATATACTCAGCATAAACCTCATCAAAGTATGTTTTTGGTGTATCAAGCGAAGCTTCAGCAGCAATCTGCCCAAATCCCGGAGGGCTCAAACGTGCCTGACCAAATTTCAATGCTGTATTTAATACTTCCTTATTTTTAGTAACCATTGCTCCGATACGCACACCACATTCGCTGTAACGTTTCGAAACCGAATCAAACATCACCACATTATTCTCTATGCCTTTTAAGTGCATTGCCGAAATGTGCTTCTCGCCATCATAGCAAAACTCGCGATATACCTCATCTGAGAATAAATACAAATCATGCTTCTCTACAATCTGACGAAGCTGTTCCATCTCCTCTTCAGAATACAAGTATCCTGTTGGGTTGTTTGGATTACAAATTACAATGGCTTTGGTAGCTGGTGTAATTGTTTTCTCAAATTCTTCGATGGCAGGCAATGCAAATCCATCTTCAATACTTGATTGAATTGGCTTTACTGTGATGCCTGATGAAACGGCAAACCCATTATAATTAGCGTAGAAAGGCTCCGGAATGATAACCTCATCACCTGGATTCAAACAAGTTAAAAAAGCAAAGGTAATTGCTTCGGACCCACCAGCTGTTACTAAAATCTCGTTGTGATCAACATTAATATCATTACTTTGATACATTGTTGCCAACTTACGACGGTAACTTTCAATACCTGCCGAATGACTGTATTCAACAACTTTTAAGTCGATGTTACGAATGGCATCCAAAGCCACCTCAGGTGTTTTAATATCCGGCTGACCAATATTCAAGTGGAATACTTTTACACCCTTTGATTTTGCAGCTTCGGCATAAGGCACCAACTTACGTATTGGCGATGCTGGCATCTGCTGCCCTCTGTTTGAAATTGTAGGCATTGCTTTTAGTTTTTAATAAGGTTATACCCAATGATATTTTTGCAAATGTATGGCATATAAAATATAAAAATCATGATTTAGGACATCTTTTTTAGCTGATAATTGTAAATGCTCAAACACTTTTCAAAATCAAATTTATCCCGAATTACATTTTAGTATCTAATACCCTACTGTCAATACGAATATAGTAGGTTCAAAATTCTTTCTTCTTTATTCTTTGGTATTCCTTTAATCCAATCCTCGTTACAAGCATTTACCTCACCTAACCTCTTCTAAAGCAGAGGAATGGTTTACGCAGGTTTCTTTGCCCACGAATTGCACGAATTAACACGAATTTAATTGCAAGCCCAGCGGGCTTAGAAAACAATTAGTGCTAACTCGTGGGAGAAGAAACATAGAGGCGCGAATGCCCAGAGGAAAGGAAAAACTCACACCTCCTAAATACTTTTAGTTTAAAAATAACACTCTAATCGGAAAATGTCATAACCATATGACCACTTTTATTTTTATAATATTCAACTAGGTAGTTTAAGTTATAACTATAATCTACAGATGAATTTTCATTTTGATCTGTTACTATAATAGTTCCGTTTCTTATTACAAATGAACTTTCATATTGTTTGTAATACCAATTTCCATTATTGTTCATTTGAATGGAACATTTGCTTATATTATTTGCGTCAACAAATGATTTAAGTTCATTCTCAATCATCGTTAAATCAGTTATTAAATCCTCTTCCTCACAAGATGTCGTTAATACTAAAAACAAAGCGACAATGTAGATTTTTAGTAGATTTTTCATGTTATTGTTTTAATAAGTTTAGTGTGAGCATTAGATATACCTATATTTAATCTTTTCAAGATTAAAATATTCGAGGCATATAAAACCACTCCCAATCCAATTAGTTTTTGCTTAACCTTTTTAAAGTTATGAAGTATAAACAACAAAAACAACCATTACATATCACTCTTTCATATTGCAAAACCTCTTGTCCACTTAGTTCGCTTCTGAAAGGCCATAGAACTTTCTATTAAAAATTAATTTTCAATTACTTTAACCATAAAAAACAAATTAATCACCCACTGTAACTTTCCCCAGTTTTAATTCGACCTATTAGCTAGGCAACCTTTTTAAATATTCATGCATTATGATATAATAGGTACTTATCATTATATTTACCCTACAATCTAAACCACCTAAACCAATGAAGATTATAAAACTAATATTACTTATCCTGTGCATTAACGCTACTAGCAGCATAGCACAAGGATTCAGAGGCATCGTAACCGACGAGAAAGATGAAACCGTTCCCTTTGCCACTATCTACCTCAAAGAAACAACCACCGGAACCACCACCAACGACCTTGGAGAATTCGACATTCAACTGGAAGCCGGATCGTACACCGTGGTATTTCAAGGACTGGGATTTCAGAAACAGGAAATTAAAATTGAGGTAAAGGATGGTTATGTTGAAAAAAACATTCAGCTCAAAAAACAAGCCTACCGCATAAAAGAAGTACGAGTATACTCGGGTGGCGAAGACCCAGCCTACCCTATCATGCGAAAAGCAATTAGTCTGGCTCCGTACTACCAGCGTCAGACATCGCAATACAAAGCCGAAGTATACCTGAAGGGTAGCTTGGTGATGAATAAGATTCCGAAACTTATCAAACGAATGATGGATAAGGAAGAGGATGATGCCGCCAAACTTGAGATTGGCAAAACATACACCATGGAGTCGATGAACGAGATTGAGTTTACGGCACCAGATAAATACGATCATACTGTAATAAATAGTCAGAGCACTTTTCCGGGCAGCAACGATGACGACGTGATCGGATACATTACTTATAGTTTCTATGAACCAAATCAGGACATGGCCGTGTCACCATTAGCTCCCAACTCGTTCTCGCATTACAAATTTGTTTACGAAGGTTTCTTTTACGAGGGCGACGTTACTGTGAATAAAATTAAGATTGTTCCCAAACGTAAAAGTCAACAATCATATAGCGGTTACATTTACATTGTAGATAACCTCTGGAACATCCACTCCATTGATGTGACCAACAATGCTTTTTTTGGTGAGATCAACATCAAACAAGTATATGCCCCGGTTAAAGAGCGATCGTGGTTACCCATTAGTCACCGCTTTAAAGTAAAGGCATCTATCATGGGGGTAAAAGCCGATTTCCGTTATGCGGGCTCGGTTAAATATTCCGACATCGCTTTAAACAGCGATCTACCTGTTCCGGCTACCTTAATGAAACAATATGCCGCCGAAGAAGCTGCCTTGGAAGCCGAGCAACAAAGAGAAGCCGAAGAAAAAGCCGAAATTGAGAAATCGAGGGCCGAGCGTAAGATGGAAGAACTGCTTGCGAAGGAAGAACTGTCGAATCGCGAAATGATTAAGTTATCGCGCTTAATTGAGAAAGAATCGCGTAAGCAGGAAATGGATAAAGAAGAATCGTTGGAAATTAAGGATACATACAAAATTACCCACAAAAAAGACACAGTTAAACGCGATTCGATGTATTGGGAAAACATGCGCCCAATACCACTCACCAGTGATGAATTAAAAAGCTTTGAAGTGAAAGATTCATTAAAGTTAGTGAAGCTACAAAATGATACGGCCAAGGTAAAGAAAAAGGAGAAATCAGCTTTTGCCAAAGCTTCAGATGGATTCTTATCAGGACATACCTTTTATGCTGCCGACTCGGCCCTACGCATCACCTACGATGGATTAATTGGCTTAGATCAGGTTGATTTCAATGCTGTGGATGGATGGAGTTACAATCAGAGTATGCAATTCAGGTATAAAATTGATTCGGTGCGTAACGTCTACTTCAAACCAATGGTACAATACGCCTTTAACAGGGATAAATTACTTTGGGAAGGACGAGCTAACTATTCCTTTGCACCCCTTCGAAGAGCCAATATTGGCATAGGCTTCGGTCAGGTAAGTCGCGACTTTAATAGCAAGTATGGTATTGATCGCACTTTGAATATGTTTGCAGCTTTGTTCTTTAAGGAGCACTACATGAAACTGTACCAGAAGGATTATGTTTCCATCTATCACGCTATCGACCCAATGCATGGTATGCGTTTAAATGTGGGGGCATCGTACAGTTACTACCATCAATTGGAAAATAGCACTAATTGGTCCATTGCTTATCCCAATGCCGACTATGCCGAGAATATTCCGCCCAACGATCAGATTATTCCTGAACATATGCAGAGTCAATCCGACATGCACATCTATGCTAAACTATCCTACACTCCACGCATGCGATATCGTATGTGGAAAGGCAAGAAGTACCATAGAGGCTCCCGTTATCCTACCTTCTCGGTGGGCTACGAACGTGGTTTGAAAGATGTGATGGAGAGCGACTCGGATTATGAATTAATCAATGCCGATATCAAACAAAGTAAAGAATGGGGTATTTTCAATGAGTTCAACTGGCAAGTTGGCGGAGGTTATTTCACACGTAATAAACAAATGCATTTTTCACGCTTCCAGCATTTCAATACCAACGAAATACCTCTTAGCTTTAAGGAGTGGAGCAATACCTTCAACCTTTTGGAAGATTATAGCTACAGCACCAACGAGTGGTATGCCAAGGCACATGTGTCGTACACCTCGCCTTATTTATTGCTTAAGTTTTTGCCGTGGGTAAGCAATCGCCTATGGAACGAGAACCTTTATGCCAGTTATTTAACACAACCAAACTTTAAAAACTATACAGAAGTGGGTTATGGCATCAGTCAGATTTTCCTAATGGGTAGTGTGGGCACCTTTGTTGGTTTCGAAAATGGCAAATACCGTAGCTGGGGCTTCAAGGTGAGTTTGAATTTTGATTAAAGATTAAACGCAGAGACATGGAGACGCAGAGAAAATATAAACCTCACCCAATCCCTGAGCATTTGTCGAAGGGAAAGCATGATATACTAGGTTGATTAAAAGATGCAAAATAAAACTTCTCGTCTCCCTCTTGAGGGAGATTTAGAGGGTAAAGACTATGCAGAAAAACCTACGTAAATCATTGCTCTCCTTCAGGAGAGCAATGGTGAGGTAAGAAATTAAAGGATAAACGAGACTAAGAGCCAAGTCGCAACATGATTAGCTACTGAACCAGGCTTGTGAGTGCGACTTTGTTTTCTTCACTTAACTACCTGGGGTGGCGTTACACTTACCCCAGGCTATTAATATTTAAGCCCGCTGGGCTTGCAATTACATTAGTGTCAATTCGTGGGCAAAGAAACACAGAGGCACAAAGGCAGGGATTTAAAAACCTCACCCAATCCCTCTCCAATTTGGAGAGAAGAAAGCATGATGTATTAAAAAATGCGTAAGAGAATATCCTAAAGTATTAAAAGTTCGCATTCACAGAGGTGCTCCCTGAGCGTTTGTCGAAGGGGAAGCTTGGTGTAGTGAAAAATTGCACCAATCATTCCTAACCTTCAGGTGAGCTTAGGTGAGGTGACAAACACAAAGATAAACAAAACAAAGAGCCAAGTCGCAATATGATTTGCTGCTGAACCTGGCTAGTGAGTGCGACTTTGTTTTCTTCACTTAAATACCTGGGGTGGCGTTACACTTACTCCAAGCTATTAATATTTAAGCCCGCTGGGCTTAGAAAACGATTCGTGTTAATTCGTGGGCAAAAAAACACAGAGGAACAAAGGCAGGGATTTAAAAACCTCACCCTATACCTCTCCAAAATGGAGAGGAGAAAGCATGATGCAGTAAAAATTCGTAAGAGAATATCCTAAAGTATTAAAAGTTCACATTCACAGAGGTGCTCCCTGAGCGTTTGTCGAAGTGGAAGCTTGGGGTAGTGGAAAATTGCGTCAATCATCCCTCTCCTTCAGAGAGGCTAGGTGAGGTGACAAACACAAGGATTATAGCTTAAGCCCGCTGGGTTTATAATAGCTTCACACCATAGCATCTCTTATTTAATTATTCTATCTTTGAACTGAAATGACAATAAATAAACAACATATGAATACAAAATGGCAGCTTTGGCTCATTGAGCAAACAAGGTGGGTGCTTTGTATTTGAATGTGATGAACAATATTCAATTCGTATTACCTTCCTTATGTATTTAAGGGAGGTTTTTTTTTGCTTTAAACCTAATACCAAACATGAAATTAAAGAAACATCAATTAATAGTAGCGGTTCTAATGGCAGCATTAGGCGTAATTATGTTTTCAGCAAAAGCCGTAATGGTTAAAATGGCATATGCTTACAATGTAGATAGCGTTACATTATTACTTCTGCGTATGAGCATGGCACTACCCATCTACATAGTCATTGCCAGTATCGAATCATCGAAAAAGAATAGAAGCAAACTCAAAAGCAAAGACTATTATTCGCTCATTGCACTCGGTATATTAGGTTACTATCTGGCCAGCTACCTCGATTTTGAAGGATTAAAACACCTGAGTGCCGGCATGGAACGATTGATACTTTTTATATATCCAACATTGGTAGTTATTATCTCAGCTTTGTTTCTCAAACAACGAATAAACAAATACCAGATAAGAGCAATCATCATTACATACCTGGGGGTTTTTATTGCCTTCTATAAGTATAGTTCATTAAGCGATAGCAGCACGAATATTCCTCTGGGTGCTCTACTTATTTTTGGAAGTGCACTGAGTTATGCCATTTATTTAGTTGGAAGTGGCGACCTAATTCCCCGCATTGGTTCCGTACGATTCACAGCCTATGCCATGATAGTATCCTGCACAGCTGTTATCCTTCACTATATCATTATGGGCAATGGCAGTGATGTATTTAATCAGGTACCACAAGTATATGCATTGGGTGCTGCCATGGCCATTATTAGCACTGTCATTCCATCGTTCCTGCTTTCCGAAGCCATCAAGCGTATAGGTGCAGCTAATGTTGCCATCATCGGAAGCCTTGGCCCAATTAGCACCATTGTTCTGGCTGTTATATTTCTGGGTGAAGTAATTACCATTTATCAGGCCATTGGTACTTTTATAGTCATCTTAGGCGTTCTTCTAATCATGCTGAAAAAAGAAAAAGGATAAGTAGAATCATTGATTCAGGAAAAACAAAAACTTATACAGAGTCGTAAAGGCACAAAGCTTTTTGATACCTAGAGATTAACTCGGAGTTATACCAAAAATAATAAGGCCACATTCATAGTTCAAATGGTACTATTTTATTCTATACAATTATATGATGCCTATGGTATTAAAATGATATGTGCGAAAACGTACATCCATTTGTTTCACATTCGCACAATAATTAAAGACCCTATATTCCTTTATTTTCATTAGCGCTTTCTTTTTTAGTGACTTATGTCTTTTGGCACATCGATTGATATACCCTTAGCGTATTAACAATTAAAAAACTCAAGTCATGAAAACATTAAGAAAAGAATCAATAGTAAAAGTACTTAGCACATTTGTATTATCACTAGTAGTATTATCAAGCAGTTTATTTGCACAGCCAAGTTTTATGGTGAACGATGAATTAATTGAAGAAGAAATTAAAATTGAATCATGGATGACCAGTTACGAATCGTTTTGTGAATCGGAAATTGATTATTTAGAGGCCGATATTGAGATTGAAAGCTGGATGACAGATTTAAATGAATTTACCAATTACTTGTTAACTGAAGAGGACGAAGCTTTATTAGCAATAGAAGACTGGATGATTAACTACAATACCTTCAGTGGCGAGCAAGATGAACCTCTATTAGCTATTGAAAACTGGATGGTTGATTACGAAGCATTCTCAGGTGTTGAAACAACTACTTTATTAGCCGAATTAGCTGAAGAAGAATTGGCAGTAGAAGCTTGGATGACTAACTTGGAAGCATTTAATACGCTACCAGCCAATTATATTCCTTCAATTAAAACCATCGAATTTGACCAACCAGCTTCAGAATTAATCGCTCTGCACATAGTAAAATAAAGCACTCGATATGTTTTCATGACTTAAAAATATATCTAGAATAAGGTGTCTTAATTAAGGCACCTTATTTTTTTTGCAATTAACTGAATATCTCAAGCTACTCCCTCCCATACGCTCACAATACAACTTCCAAAATCAACGCATCTTTGAGCAAAAATCTAAAGCTTCAATAGCTATAATAATTGTAGAATTTTTAATAACAGCCTTGGGCGTCATGTTATTTTCGGCCAAAGCTAATCTGGTAGAAATGGTTTGGTTATTAACCAATAAATAATTAATTTTAATTGCGTTAATCAAAACCTAAAATCATGAAAAACATATTACTACTCGCTCTTATTTGCATAATTTATAGTTGTACCGATGAAAAAATTATTACGAAAGAAGTTGAAAAAGACTTCTCATGGCAGAGCCATCCTCAATTTGAGTATGGTAATGGCTTTCTGTTAAATAGTTATGCTAGTAATGATTTCTGCTTCTTCATGAGCAATCGAGATATTTACTCCCTTGTTAAAGAAGGTGAGAATCATCCCTATACTATTTTTGGTGGTGTTCAAATAATTGGCTCATATTTAGGGATAGAAAACTCAACTCAATTAAAGTATCCAATTAGCGAAAACCTAATTATTACTTCATCGGATAAAGGTGAGGATTATGTCGCCATTAGGCCTATACATAGTCCGTGGGAACAATATCAAAGTCAAAGCAGTCATATAGATATAAACCTAAAGGCCTTAGATGAGGATTATCTATACGTACCAACAAAAGGAAGAAAAATTGGGCTTGAACATTTACTTAACTCCAAAGATCAAGCTTTACTATTCTATAAAGTTAAACCTAATCACTTAAAAGCTCTATTGGTAGATATTAATATAGAGCAAAATGGTACATCATTTACTGCCTCCGTTGATAAAACTAAAGATATTAGCTTTGAAAGTGATTACGAACAACATCATTTATATTCATACAATATTGGAGACAATTTTTTGGTGTGTCCAACCAATGAACATAGTTACTTGATTACTCCCAATGGCGAAGTTCAATTGGCAGCCAATAAATGCTTTCATAGATTGTATAAATATAAGGATTTCTATATAGCCTATGACTCTAAATCTGTAGGTTACATTTCAAATAACGAAGGACTAAGCTGGGAGCATAAATTTGAAGTTCCTGATAATTTCTATCTTCTGAACTATACAACCATTGACAATAAACTTGTAGCATTTTATAATAGTCAAATCTTTGAATTGGAATGGGCTAATGACTTTTCAAGTGTCGATTATAGAACCCTTGACGATTATGGATTAGAAGGTAAAGAAATTACATCAATTGTTGAATTTGACAATCGAGTTTACATCTCAACCTTATCTGGCGTATATTATAGAAAGTTGGAGGATTTTTTCACTTTGAAAGAGCTTAGAGAAGAAGATCAAGAACCAGCATGATAGTATACCTTAAATATCAATAACCTTCAAGGTGATTAAGCATTTTTTCTTACTTTTGCATTCTCGATTTACAAAGCATATTAAGTAGAAAAAATTGATCATGGAAATTGCAAGCAAGTATAACCCGTCTGCAAGTGAAGACAAGTGGTACAAGTACTGGATGGATCAGAAGTTATTCCATTCAGAACCGGATGAGCGTGAACCTTATACAATACTAATGCCTCCGCCAAACGTCACGGGAGTGCTGCACATGGGCCACATGCTAAACAATACGATTCAGGATATCTTGATTCGTCGTGCACGCATGATGGGTAAAAATGCTTGTTGGGTTCCTGGTACCGACCATGCCTCAATTGCAACCGAAGCTAAGGTGGTAAACCGCCTAAAAGAGCGTGGTATCGATAAAAAAGATTTGACTCGCGAAGAATTCCTTGAGCATGCTTATGAATGGACCGATGAATATGGAGGGATCATTCTTAAGCAATTGCAAAAGATGGGTGCTTCAGCCGATTGGGATCGTAAGTACTTTACCATGGATGAAGATCGCTCCGAAGGGGTTATCAAATCATTCGTTGAATTGTATGAGAAAGGTTTAATCTACCGTGGTGTTCGCATGGTAAACTGGGATCCGGCTGCTTTAACAGCTCTTTCCGACGAAGAAGTTATCTACAAAGAGCAACAAGGTAAATTATATTACCTACGTTATAAAATTGAAGGAAGCGAAGAGTATGTTACAATAGCAACGACGCGTCCTGAAACAATTCTTGGTGACACCGCTGTTTGTGTTCACCCCGATGATGAACGCTTCACCCACTTAAAAGGGAAGAAAGTTATTGTACCATTGGTTAACCGTGTGATTCCAATTATTCAAGACGAATACGTAGACATGGAATTTGGTACGGGTTGTTTAAAAATCACGCCTGCTCACGATGTAAATGACTACGAGATTGGCATGAAACACAATCTGAAAGTCATCGATATCTTCAACGACAACGGCACTTTGAGCGAAGCTGCAGAGCTATTTGTTGGCGAAGATCGTTTTGAGGTACGCAAGAGCATAATTCCTACCCTTGAAGAAGCTGGCAACATTGTTAAGATAGAAGATTACAATAATAAAGTAGGATACTCAGAACGCACGCATGTAGCCATCGAGCCTAAGCTATCGGCGCAGTGGTACCTTAAGATGGATGAGATTTCTAAGCCAGCCTTGGAAAATGTAATGAACGACACCGTTCAATTTCACCCAGCTAAATTCAAAAACGTATTCCGTCATTGGATGGAGAATGTAAAGGATTGGTGTGTGTCGCGTCAGTTGTATTGGGGCCATCAAATACCCGTTTATTATCTTGAAGACAACACCTTTGTTGTTGCCGAAACCAAAGAAAAAGCTTTGGAGATGGCAAAGGAAAAATCAGGTAATGCTAACTTAACCATTGCCGACCTTCGTCAGGATGATGATGTATTAGATACTTGGGCTTCTTCATGGTTACTGCCTTTTACTGGCTTCGAGAAACCAGAAGACTTAGCTTACTATTATCCAACATCTGATTTGGTAACTGGTCACGACATTATCTTTTTCTGGGTAGCACGTATGATTATTGCGGGTTACGAATTCAAAGGTGAACTACCTTTTAAGAATGTATATTTTACTGGTATGGTGCGCGACAAGCAACGCCGTAAAATGTCGAAATCGCTTGGTAACTCACCTGATCCATTGGATTTAATAGATAAATACGGAGCCGACAGTGTACGTATTGGTATGTTATTCTGCTCACCTGCAGGTGGCGATTTGTTGTTTGATGAAAGTCAACCAGAGCAAGGTCGTAACTTTGCCAACAAAATATGGAATGCCTTCCGCCTGGTTAAGGGATGGGAAATTGATGATACGATTGAGCAACCAGAATCGGCTAAACAAGCCATTGCCTGGTTCGATGCTAAACTGGATCAGACCATCGAAACCTTAGACGATCATTTCAGCAAATACCGTATCTCGGATGCCTTAATGACTGTTTATACTGTATTTTGGCAAGAATTCTCATCGTGGTACCTGGAAGCTATTAAACCGGCCTACCAAAAACCATTGGATGCAGCTACCTATAAAGCAACTTGCGAATTCTTCGATAAGATGCTTCGCATCCTTCATCCATTTATGCCTTTCCTAACCGAAGAGTTATGGCAGGCTTTGGAAGAGCGCAAAGAAGGTGAAAGTATTATGACAGTGGATATGCCAACCGTATCAGGAGCCGATGCAAGCTTATTAGACAAGTTTGAGATGCTTAAAGAAGCTGTTGGTGGCGTTCGTAACGTACGTAAAGGAAAGAACATCCCAATGAAAGATGCTTTAGCTTTAAACATCTTATCCGGCGATGGATTTTCTGACTACTTTAATCCTATCCTCACAAAGTTGGCTAATCTTAGTGAACTAAACATGGTTAACGAAAAGGTTGAAGGAGCCATCTCATTTATGGTTCGTACCAGCGAATATTTCGTTCCAATGGATGGGTTAATTGATGTGGAAGAAGAAATCAAGAAGCTGGAAAAGGAATTAGCTCACCAGCAAGGTTTCTTAAAGGGCGTAATGAAGAAGCTTGGTAACGAACGTTTCGTGGGAAGTGCTCCTGAAGCTGTTGTGGCCAAGGAAAAGCAAAAACAAGCAGATGCTGAAGCTAAGATTAAAACCTTGACTGAGAGCATTGCCAATCTGAAGAAGTAATATTCTATAAATACTAATGAAGCCAGAAACATTACGTTTCTGGCTTTTTTTAAACCCTTATTCCGCGAAAACCTAAGGATCGAATCTTTATTTAAATAGTGTAAATAAAGATGCGATCCTTTTCTTTATATTTATACTTTAAATAAATTATTCGGAATGAAAAAGCTATATATACTAGTTGTTTTACTGGTGGCATTAAGCACTAGTGCTTGCAATAAATACAAAGGCGTACCCACAGAATACCATAATTTAATTGACATAGCTATTTCCAAAGCAGGCACTAATGCTCCTGAGTTAATGGCTGCCATAAATCAATCTCCAAGTGAACAGAAAGAGGCGATGGCATTTTTAATAGCCTACATGCCAGAAAGAGACTTAACAACTTTGAGCAGTCAATTTCTTCTCAACAATGTGAACCTGGCTTATAAAACAAAAGAAAAATATAGCTGGAACAAATCGCTACCTGACAGTATCTTCTTTAATGAAGTACTTCCTTATGCCAGCCTGAATGAACGTAGAGATGATTGGCGTGGTGATTTCTCACAACGCTTTGGAAAGTATGTTGAAGAATGCTCGGATATGAGATCTGCCATTGACTCTATAAATAAAAACATACGTGATGAATTGTTGGTTGACTATAATACCAAGCGTGAAAAACCAGATCAAAGTCCATATGAATCCATTGAACAGCGCATGGCTTCGTGCAGCGGTTTATCTATCCTATTAACCGATGCCTTTCGTTCGGTTGGCATTCCATCACGTATAGCAGGCACACCTAATTGGCACGACAAAAGAGGTAATCACAACTGGTCGGAAGTTTGGGTTGATGGCCAATGGTATTTCACCGAGTATTATCCCAGTGGATTAAATAAAGGATGGTTCTTGGCCGATGCTGGTAAAGCAATTCCTAACGATAAGGAACATGCCATTTATGCCAGTTCATTTAAACCAACAAAAAAATACTTTCCATTGGTTTGGGATTCCACAATTACATATGTTCCTGCGGAGGATGTTTCTTGGCGATATATTAAAATCTACAAAGAAGAAACTGCTGCTACCCAACTGTCAGAAACACATACAATGGTTAAGATCATGATGTTTACCGAAAATGTGTGCTCATTCACGGCTAACGATCGTGTTGCAGTTAATGTTGATGTTTTCTATGGCAAAGAACAAATATCTGGAGGGCGTACTTCGGGACCAACTCAGGATATGAATGAAACTTTAGAATTTCAACTTGAGAAAAATAAGGAATACACTTTTGTATATACAGGCGAATATGGAAAGCTAAAATCAATTAAGAAAATGATTGGAGACTCGCCGGAGTCCATTAAATTATATTACAAGTAAGAGCACTTTTAATACAATTCTAAAATATTGCTCATCCAATAAAATTGATAGCATAAAAAAGGTGAACTCAATATGAATTCACCTTTCTTTTGCATTCAAACGTGTGTATTTAGTATGCTTTTAAACTCAAATCTAAACTTTTAATATGATGCGTTAAGGCTCCTACAGAAATATAATCAACACCACACTCGGCATAAGCTCTTAAGGTATCAATAGTAATACCACCGGATGATTCAGTTTCGTAACGTCCATCTATTAACTCAACTGCTTTCTTAGTATCGGCTACCGAAAAATTATCAAGCATGATACGGTGTATACCGCCAACACGAAGTACTTCGCCTAACTCGGTGAAATCGCGTACTTCTACCTCTATCTTTAAAGGTTTGTTTTTCTCTTTTAGGTAAACCTGAACGGCATGAATGGCTTTTTCAATACCTCCGGCAAAATCAATGTGATTATCCTTTAGCATAACCATATCGTACAATCCCATTCGATGATTGACTCCACCACCAGTTTTTACGGCTTCCTTTTCTAAAAGACGCATACCTGGTGTAGTTTTTCGTGTATCTAATATACGTGTTGATGTTCCTTCCAATCGAGCCACATATTCTCCAGTACGAGTTGCAATACCACTCATACGTTGCATCACATTCAATACTAAACGCTCAGCTTGTAATAAGAACCAAACCTTTCCCTTTGCTTTTAATACAATATCGCCGGGCTTAATAATTGAACCATCTTTTATAAAAAGTTCAATTTCTATATTAGGATCAACCTTCTTAAATATACCAACCCCAATCTCAACCCCAGAAAGAATACCATCCTCTTTGGCAAGTAATTTAACTTTACCTTCAGCTGTTTCTGGAATACATGATCGTGAAGAATGATCCCCATCACCAATATCTTCGCGAATGGCGATCTCAACAAATTTCTCAATTAACTCGTTATTCATCTTGTTTTTCTATTCTAAGCTGATGAATCAACACTTTAGTACCATCTGACTTGGTAAGAAAAGTAAATCTGAAGTTACCTGAATCTGAACTATAATTACCAATGGCAAAAGAAGCATTCTCCTTCTTTCCTTCGTGTATTATAGCAAAGTCCTTAACGGGTTGCCGATTAAAGAAATCTTTAATAATCATTTCAGCCTGACTTCGACTATACACCCCTGTTTTGCCAGGTAAAACGATTTCAATATTGTCATTAAAGGATAATGCAAGTTCGTTTACATCCGAAGTTTTAATTGCTTTAACAACACCATCGGGAATGACCTCTGACTTCTGAGCAAATAATAGCCCAATGGTCAAAAATGAAAACGCCACAAAAAATAATTGTTTTCTTAAATTCATTTTACTTTGTTTAATCCGTTACTAGTGTCAACAAAAATCAGACCTTAATTCCCAACTAATAATTTTACTTTCTTTCTAATGTATTAATTCAGTATAAAAACCATTGTTTTTAAAAATCACGCATTATTTTTACTAGCAAAAATATAGCTTTACGGACATTAACCTAATCTTTTAGATCTTTTAATTCATAAAGAAGTATTAAAAACTCCTATACGCATGAAAATACAATTAGTTATGATAGGCAAAACTGATGAAGCCTATTTGATGATGGGGATAGAAAAATACGTTCAGCGCCTGAAACATTATATTCCTTTTGAGATGAAGGTTATACCTGATTTGAAGAAGGCCAAAAACCTATCCGAAGAGCAGCAAAAAAAGATGGAAGGAGATCTGCTTGTTCAGAATCTACAGGCGGGAGATTTTATGGTTTTATTAGATGAGAAAGGTAAAGAGTTTTCGTCTGTTGAATTTTCCTCATTCATACAAAAGAAAATGGTTTCAGGCCTTAAAAGACTAGTATTCGTGATAGGTGGCCCCTACGGTTTCTCAGATGCTGTATACTCAAAAGCAAACGGAAAAATAAGTTTATCACAAATGACATTTTCGCATCAGATGATCCGTTTGTTTTTTGTTGAGCAAGTTTATCGAAGTATGACAATCCTAAAAAATGAACCATATCACCATCACTAATACATTCTGAAAAATAATTGCATGCTTTTTGCATATCTTTAGTCTGAAAAATCGAATCTATGCCACATCAGAAAATCAGAACTTTTGTTCTAATAGCAATTATTCTAGTTTTAATCGGAAAGATTTCCGAATCAGTATTTGACAAAGAATACATTTACGCTTCTGATGTACATTCAATACAGCAATCCGTTCTGGAAAAACAAAACTTGTTAAGACATCAACTTTCAAACTTAAAAAACATTACACCCGAAAATGACACGGAAATATGGTCATTAATGGATTCACTAAGTTTATCAGGCACTCACTTTTATCTGTTTCAGGACTCCATTTTAAAAGCTTGGTCTACCGATAAGGTACCCATTAATTCATTCCAAGGCCTAACAGAAAAGCATACGCTTAAGAAATTTGCTAATGGCTGGTATTTATGGGATCATATTCACATTGGCGAATACCAATTACTTGCACTAAGCCTTCTTAAAGAAGCTTATACCTATGAAAATAAATTCTTAACAAACGAGTTTCCTTCCGAAATTCAACTAACGAATAACCCGGATATAAGCTTCAATAAAGAAGTCAATTCCAATAATATTGAGGATATACATGGAAATTATCTGTTTTCTGTGATATTCAACGAAATGGACAATAACATTTCGACTACGAGTACGCTTTCGATTCTAATGTATTTTTTAAGCCTTATACTTATTATAATTGCAATCAATAAAACACTTAAAAAATGCTGCTTATACAACTATAGCAATTATCTTTTCATACCTATATTTCTTTTTCTGGCAATATTATATCTCGTGTTTAAATCCTTTGCAATACCTGAGGATTATCAGAACACTTCACTTTTTTCACCATCTACATTTGCCGTATCTGACTGGTTACCCTCTTTAGGCTGCTTATTGATTTTTGGTTTCCTACTCTTAACCTGGGGCGTTTGGTTTTATCGCTACTTTAAAGAGCCTACTTTCATTTCAGTCAATACTAAAACAAGCAAGCTATATTACTTAGGTGTTTTCATCAGCACCTTTCTTGTACTACTCTTTTTTCTATTCATTAATGATCTGATCTATCTACTGGTTAGAAACTCATCACAGGCATCAATATTTTTTAATATTGAAGATTTGAATAGCATAGCTGTACTAAAAATCCTCATTTTAGTTCTTCTCTTTTTAGCGTTCTCATTTGTATTCGAAAAAACAATTGCTACCTATAAAAAACATGTATCATACGGTGTATTTGCTATAGCAACTATACTATCATTTGTTTTATTTTATTTATTAAGTTTTGCATTAAGCTATGATATCTCCTTAATCAGTTTGGTACTTTTCCTTGCCATAGCCGGCATATTGTACAAAGCCAAGCGCGATTCAAAAAACAGTATCACCTACAGTACCTTCGTTCTTATTATTTTTCTAATCACATTGTATTTGGTGTTTCTTTTATATAGATACAACATAAAAAAGGAAGCTGAAAACCGAGAGTTATTAATCGAAAACTTATCGTTTAAATTGATGCGCGAAGCTGATCCTGTAGCCGAAATGTATTTAGCTAACATGGAAGATAAATTGCTGAATGATGAAGTTTTAAAGCAACAGTTACATCAGAATACCATTAACGAAGAAAGCATTCAGGATCACTTAAAAAAGAACTATTTCCATGGTTATTGGCAACGTTACGACATGAGTGCAACCGTATGTTGGCCAGAAGTTGAACTTATTACAGAAGATTCTGTTACCCTATGCTATGACTATTTTAATGAATTGTCTCTGGCATTTGGTCAAGACATTTCACAAAGCAAACATTTTAAATATCTGGATAACGACAATGGACAGATTTCCTATTTCGGTCAGATCTGTTACTTTAAAAACGACCCTAATTTCGAAACAACAATCTTTATCGAAATCGATTCTAAACCAACATTTACAGGCTTAGGTTATCCTGAATTATTAACAAGTGCTCAGGAACAAATTAATCTTAGTGTGATTAAAAACTATTCATTTGCGAAGTACATTAATGGCAACCTCGTAAAGCAGTATGGTAGTTTTCGTTATCCAATTAAAGAAAAAAGTATAAACCTTTCAGACAAAACAAAATCTTTCTACAACGAAGATCATATATCACATCTGGTTTATGCGCCAAATCCAGAGACAAACATCATTCTCAGCCGACCAAAAGTTAGAGTTCTGCACATCTTAATGGCATTCTCAACTTTCTTTATACTCTTTTTCTTTATTTCATCAATCATCCTCTTACTGTCTCGATTAAAAACGAAACAATCATTTTTTACTTTTTCCATACAAGAGCGAATTCAAATCACATTTGTTGGTTTAATGATTATGATATTAGTTGTTATGGGAGTTAGTTCAGTTTATTATTCTGTGTATCAGTTTAAGCAAAAGAACAATCAGATGCTTTCGCAACGAATCAAATCAGTTCTGCAAGAAATGGAACAAAAGATTGTGAATGAACCTGAACTCGATGAGGACATGCATGAATATCTGCAATATCTTTTACAGAAATTCTCGAATGTCTTCTACAGTGATATCAACCTTTATAGTTTAGAAGGTAAACTATTAGCAACATCCCGACCGGAATTATATCAAAAAGGACTTACCGGTAGAATGATGAATGCGGAAGCCTTTCATGAATTATCCTTACTGAAGAAAGCGGAATATATACACGAAGAATCAATCGGTTCATTGCACTTTACATCCGCCTACATTCCTATTTTCAATTACGAGAATGAAATATTAGCCTATCTTAATTTGCCGTACTTCGTTGGTAATAACGAACTCAAATCTGAGGTTTCTTCCCTTATTGTAGCGGTGATTAATGCCTATTTACTATTTGTATTATTTGCCATTGGTTTAGCCGTAATTGTGTCCAGACGCATAACGCGCCCATTAATGCTAATCCAAGACCGACTTGCTCAAACGCGACTAGGAAAGCAAAACAAAAAGATTGGTTATAAAGGACACGACGAAATTGGCAATTTGGTGAACGAATACAACAGGATGGTTGATGAACTGACCGAGAGTGCCGAGAAATTAGCGAAGTCGGAACGTGAAATGGCATGGCGCGAAATGGCCAAACAGATTGCTCATGAAATAAAAAATCCGCTTACCCCAATGAAACTAAGCGTTCAATATTTATTGCGTGCATGGGATGAACGACAAGATTTTGAATCGTACTTGAAAAAAGTATCCAACACGCTTATTGAACAGATTGATCAACTACATGTAATCGCCAATGAGTTTTCCAATTTTGCCAAAATGCCAATGCCAAAACGTAAGAAAATAAACATTGTTAATAAACTTACCAATGCTATTTCTCTGTTTGAGCAGAATGAGAAAAACATACATTTTCAAAGCGATTTTGAATCTGATACAGTTTATGTATTTGCCGATCGTGATCAACTTCTAAGTACCTTCAATAACATCTTAAAAAACGCTGTACAAGCCATTCCTAAGGATAAAGAAGGGAATATTAACATTACGCTTTCAATCAACGAGCCAAACGTTAAACTTAGTTTCTCTGACAACGGTAGAGGCATGGATGATGAAACCATTAAAAAGATATTTATGCCCAACTTTACGACTAAATCATCTGGCATGGGACTTGGTTTATCAATTGTCAAAAACATTGTCAAAAATAGTGGAGGCGAAATATGGTTTGAAACAACTAAGAATATTGGAACCACCTTCTTTATTGAGTTTCCAATCTATTCTGGAGAATAATTTTGTGATGAAATAATCGTAGTCTCTGACCATACTTCACCAAATCGCTCATGTTTAAAAAAGAAGTAATAAATCTCAACGATATTAAAAAAAGGAATTAACAAACTAATATGACGCATTAAAGATTGCTCGTGTTTACCAAGTAGCTTGGAATTATCTTGGCGTTGAACTACCCTTATATTAAAAAGCCGCCTCCCATAACTTTGCCCCCCGTTAAAAGGTAATGAATCGCGCAGAAGAAAATACGCTAGACCAAACATCCAACCAATTCGAGGGAATAGACATAATCCAATTGTTATTACTAAGTCGGCAATTTCAGAAGTAACAAGATTTTAAATAAAATTTAGAGGTTAATCATTTATGGTTAGCCTCTTTGTTTTTCATAATTATTAATGAGTGTATA
>NZ_JBNGOY010000073.1:0-19885 GCF_050589805.1 Carboxylicivirga fragile
TGACTGGCAGTCAAAAGGTCAGCGGTTCGATTCCGCTATTCTCCACAATGAAAATAAAGGCGTTCGGGGGCTTCCACTCTGGGCGCTTTTTTTGTTTACATACTATTTGCATACAAGAATACCCATTTCTGATTATAGAGTAATCCCTTCACTGACCTATCGACAACTATCATCTAAAGCATATTTCTTCTAGAGAAAATGTGTGGGAATTCAGAATCAGTCTTATATTATCTGGTTTTTTTATAATAAAAAAATACATAGCTTATTTCTTTTTTTTCATTATGTTATTATGCTACTTTTGAGTATGCATAACAATATAGTATCACCATCACAAACAAAGGTTATTCATGATCTTGCTACTTTCGATGAACATTTCCAGAGAAAAGATCCAAAAGGAAACATCTATTATGAGATAAAGAATGCAGTAATTGATTGCGAAATTCCATATGAACACTTTCAAAATATTTTATTTTTAAGATGTACTAGCACAATCTTCTCTAGTCAATTTGTTGTGGACTTTAAGTCCACTAATAGCATATCCTTCAATACAGTTGAGTTCATTGAACGATTAAGTATCAGAGGGACATTGAAAGAAAATAGTGCCTTTCGAACAGTCACTTTCCATCAAGCATCATCTATCAGTCGTTTGACTTGCTTAAAACGCTTCGATTTTCAGAATATCACAATTAACAAAAGAGTTGAATTCTTTATAGAAAATCAATTTGTAGGTGAAGCAACCTTTTCTAACCTAACAAAGGTCAATGGTAACGAAGGTCTCTTTTTTTACGACACAACCTTCAAAGACAAAGTTTATTTTAGAAATATAGATGACCAATACCTATCGTTAAACTCATGCAAGTTTGAATCCATTCTATCTCTTAGTTTTGTTCATTTGCGAGAGCTTCTTCTGTCCGCTACAATTTTCAATTCTACGATTGAGAAAAATCAAGTATCTTTCGGACAGGGATCTAGGGAGGTCTTTAGGCAACTTAAGCACCAGATGCTAATAAATAATAACAAAATTGATGCATTAGAATTTCACAAATTAGAAATGAATGCATTTAGGACTGAAATAGAAAAAAGAAAATGGTATAATCCAGACAAATTGATACTTTTTCTTAACAGTATTTCTAACTCTCATGGAACAAATCCTTGGGTAGGAATAGCCTTTGTTTTAGGTGTATCTATAATTGGGTTTTTTCCTCAATTATTAGCACTGAGGGATAGTTATTTTGAATGGGGCTGGCATGGTTTTGAAAGGCAACTATTGGCTATTGGAACTACTATTAAATTATGGGTCAATTTCATAAATCCAGCTCATAGCATTAATTTTTTGGATGAGTACAACCCAAGAGCCATAACATATGTTTGGGATAATCTATGGCGTATATTTATCGGTTATGGATATTATCAAACCATTCAGGGATTTAGGAAATATGGAAGGTTATAAAAGTGCTAAAATATTTTTTCAAATATAAGCATACTTAATTTTCGCACCAAAGACTTATAATTATATCATAAAACCCCAAACCGTGAAACACATTTATAAAACCAGCTTATGAGACAGTCAATGGCTGTGTAGATCATGGAAGGAAAAATAGTCTCTCTAAACGGTGGTTTCAATTAACCGTTTAACAATTAATTCATCGATAATGATTAACAATTGTAGTTAATTGAATATTATTCGATTCCAAACCTAAATGTACTTGGGAAAGTTTCTTTTTGCGCAGTACTGAAGCGATTTCGCACACACAATGCGCATTCTTTGATGATTTGGTAGAAACATCAATGCGGACAGGAAGATGTATATTGCAATTTTTGCGATAGAAAAAAGCAATATTGCCCGCAATTAAACGGTAACTAACCGTTGCTTTTATCCGTTTACAGTTAAACGGATAATAACAAGGCTTCGTATTTTAATACTCTTGCTTCGTAAAAGCGCAACTGATTTTGCATTTCTTTAATTTTTGCGCAGTTTTGGTCAATGTTGGTTTTAACTGTTACAATTTGCTGTTGCAAGTTTGCTATTTCTAAATCATGTTTATTGATGGCACTAACAATATTGCTGCGGTAATTTTCAATGGCAATGCGCAAATTCGGATTATATACGTTGTTTAAATCAGATTCCGATTTCAAACGATTATGTGCAAATTCGTTTCCCTTCTTCTTTTCTGTAAGATATGCGCTATTTAGGTAATTGTTATAAAGTGCCAAATCAGAAAGATTGTTGCGTTTTAAAAGCTTCGCCTTTTCTCCTGTTTCAAAGGTTAATATTTCCTGATATTTCACTGTGAACTGCAGTTTACCTATGGTATAATTATTTTTGTACGCACAAGTTATTCTATATGTTTATAGTATAATGATACGATTGTGTATAATTTTAGACACAGGCAGTGAGCATCTAATTATATGATTATTAATATTATTTATTTATATTTGCGCGATACACTGGAAATCATTCAGCACATTACACTGTATATGACAAAGTCTAATAAACTGGATATTGTACAGCATTATAAACTGGAATTAATACAAAAACTTTAAAGGCATAAGATTATGGCTACCCCGCAAGAAAAATTGGCGCAAGCTCTTGAAGCATTACAAAAACTACAGAATGAAAAAGGTATTGCTGTTGTCCAATCAAGTGAATTAACACGCACGATCAAGGAGAGACTGGTAGCAAATGGCTTTTTAAAAGAAGTGGTTAAAGGCTGGTATATATCAACAAGGCCAGAAGAAAGGAAAGGTGATACTACTTCATGGTATATGTCTTTCTGGTACTTTGCTAAGGTATATTGTAATAATCGTTTTAAAGATGATTGGTGTTTATCACCAGATCAATCATTAATGCTTCACGCTGGTAATCACACTGTACCAGGGCAATTACTGGTGCGTTCTTCAATAGCGTCAAATAATAACCTTCAATTACCGCATAATACGTCAATTTTTGATACAAATCTGTCTGTTCCAGAAAAGAAGGATAAATCAGTTGTTGATGGGGTAAATCTATATTCACTCGAACATGGTTTGATTTCAGTTTCAGAAGATTTTTTCACTCGTCATGCAACCGATGCAAGAACTTGTCTGGCTATGGTTAAGGATAGTTCTATCCTTTTAGGAAAACTTCTTGATGGTGGACATAGTGTTATTGCAAGTCGTCTTGCTGGTGCATTTCGTAATATTGGTAATAATAAAATTGCTGACACAATTGTCAAAACTATGCAATCAGCAGGGTATGATGTTCGTGAGAATGATCCATTTGCTCAAAAGCTTTCGTTTGCTTTAAATGTAAGAGAAACATCCCCCTATGCCAACCGGATAAAGTTGATGTGGCACCAGATGCGAGAAACCGTCATTGCTAATTTTCCTGCTACACAGGAAGTACCGTCCGATATTGATGCTTATCTACAGGAAGTTGAAGACATATACGTAAACGATGCCTATAACTCACTATCCATTGAAGGATACCGTGTTACTACTGAACTTATTGAGCGAGTTAGAGGTGGTAATTGGGACCCTGAAATCAGTGAAGAGGACAAAAAAGAAAAAAATGCCATGGCCGCACGAGGGTATTATCAAGCGTTTCAAGCAGTAAAAAATAGTATCCAATTAATACTTGAAGGCAATAATGCAGGTGAGGTTGCAGGTAGGGAGCATAGTGATTGGTATCGTGAACTTTTTGCCCCAAGTGTTACCGCAGGTATCTTAAAACCTAGTGATCTTGCCGGGTACCGTAATAATCAAGTTTATATCAAAGGCTCTATGCACACACCACTTAATCCAGATGCATTACGTGATGCGATGCCTGTATTATTTGATTTATTGGAAGAAGAAACAGAAGCAAGTGTTAGGGCGGTTCTAGGGCATTTTATATTTGTGTATATACATCCATATATGGATGGTAACGGTCGTATTGGACGATTTTTATTTAATGTGATGTTGGCCTCAGGTGGTTATTCATGGACAGTGGTACCATTGAAACAACGTGATGCTTATATGGCTGCTTTGGAGCAGGCTAGTGTAAATGGTGATATTACCGCTTTTGCTCAGTTTTTGGGTGGATTGGTTGAAGTATAATATCTGGAAGCGTGACAAGGGATGAAGCTCAGATAGTTTATTAATTAGAATAACCTCTCGAGTAAAGAAGCCATTTGCCGCTGAGGAAACGACAAACAACCGTTGCTTTTATCCGTTTACAGCTAAACGGATAATAACAAGGTTTCATATTTTAATACACGAGCTTCATAAAAACGCAACTGACTTTGCAGTTCTTTGATTTTAGCGCAATATTGGTCAATGTTGGTTTTAACTGTTACAATTTGCTGTTGAAAGTTTGTTATTTCTAAATCATGTTTGTTGATAGCACTAATAATATTACTTCGGTAATTTTCAACGGATATGCGCATATTAGGACTATATGCATTGGTTAAATCAGATTCCGATTTTAATCGGTTGTGTGCAAATTCGTTTCCCTTCTTCTTTTCTGTCAAATATGCGCTATTTAGGTAGTTATTATAAAGAGCCAAATCAGAAAGATTATGACGTTTTACTAGTTTAGCCTTGTCGCCAGTTTCAATGGTTAATATTTCTTTCTGGAACTTCAATATTTGCGCAGAATACTCAGTTTTTAAGGTTTCAATTTGCGCAATTTCTGAATTAATGAGTTCCATCTTGGTTTCACACTCTTTGGCTTTAGAAATAAGAAAGGTGGTATCTATATCACCTTTGATAACGATTTCCTTTTCTTGATTTTGCGCGTTTTCTGCAATTGTTGGCAAGTTGGATTTAGAGTTTTTGCGCTGTTTCTTCTGGTAATTGTAAGCAGCACGGCATTTGTCGGAACAGCATATCGCATCTGAACGTTTGGGCGTGAATGATGCGCTGCAATTAAGGCATGTTTTGGTATTCATATTTTAATGTTTAATCGATTAATACTAAATCTAATTTTTCAACGAATAGTGATAGGTTTGGATTTTTATCTGTTAGCGCATTTAAACGTTTAAGCTCTTCGGATATTGGCTCTATTTCTTCTTGCCATTTATGCTTAATCAAAAAATCGGCAAGGTCTAAACCATCTTCAATCTCCTCTTCATTGGCGTATTTTTGTAATAAATCAGAGATTACAAACTTGACTTTTGTAGTTTTCTCAATATCAAGCGCCCTATTAGTCCAATCATCAATGGCATTTAGGTCGGGGTAGAGTACAATGGTTTTTCCTTCAAGTATTTTGCATCTTTCTGCGCTAAAGTTTTGCATTCCACCAGTTGCCAACCATGTAAATTTTGGCAAGTAAGCACTAGCAATAACTGCGGTCTTTTCACTCTCAACAAGGGCAATAGGCTTATTCTCTTTTAATAGATGCTCACCGAACAAACACTGTTTTTGATTGAAGTTTTCAAGATTTAGCGCAGAATGTACCCATGTGAAATAGTTTCTTGGTTTCTTAACTCGCTTTCCTGTAGTAGCGTCATATAGCATAATCTTACCAGTTCTGGCTCTTTCATTAACATCATTCTGCCAAAACACAGTTGCACCTTGCCATTTTCGAGATGTACCAATACTGTAAACATTGACTAATTCTAAGGTTTTGAGTTGTCCAAAAATGCTGTTTAAAAAAGTTGCAAAATTATTCTCGTCATAACGCTGCATAGATGCTCTAACAGTTTCGGTACTTATGAATGAAATTACTTCTTCAACGTTCTTTATGGGTTGCATTCGCGGTATGAAATGAGTTAAGGGATCTGCGCTTTTTTTCTTGTAAGTATGTAGTTGAATTACTTCACCACAATGTTGGCACGTTCCTAGTCCCTTTCGCCAGTCTAGCATCATACATTTCTCCTTACTTTTCTTACGATGTTCAGAACAAAGTGGACAAATACTATATCTTCTCCCTTCGGGTAGATTGTATTGGTTATATTTCTCTATTTCAAAGTTCATAATTGAAAGATGGTTGTGTAACGGGTGTAACAAGCGTAACACTGTTACGTGTGTTACACCTGTTACAGATTGTGCCTTTTTAAAACTCTTCCAACATTCATTGCATTAGTGCCAAGTTGTTCTGCTATTTTCCTATTACTTAGGCCTGAGTTTTCTTTTTTGAGTTGAAGGATGTTTTGTTCTACCTCTGCTCTCTCGGATTTGTCAATTTGCTTGAGGTGTTCTATTTCAGAACCAAAATCAACAAAATGAAACTCAAGAAAATTAGTTTGCTTATCAATTTCACAGACAATAACATTTTCGGTATCATAAACTTGCTCTGAATTACGCTGTTTAATCTGCTTGATGTAGCGTAAGCTTTTGTCTTTATGACTTAAACCGATGGCAAAACTGCTATCTGTAAAATTTGATAACATCTTGCTGCCTTGGATGTCATTAACCGTTATCTGTTTTGATGAATCTCTTTTGGGAGTATGCGCTAAAACTAAAATGGATAGGTCATATTTTTTCTTAAGCGCTTTTAAGTGTTTCATCAGAGGTAAGGCATCTTTGGCTTTCTCATTATCATTGCCAAGAAAGGTAATATTGTCAATAATTAAAATTCGAGCGTCCGTATCTACAATGGCTTTTTCCAATGATTCATTTAGGAAGTTCTCAAACGTTACATTGGGCGGTAGTTCCGCATCGGTGTTTATCTCAACTCTTTGAAAGCATTCATTAAAACGATAATGGTTTGTGTAATTTTCTGAATACCTAACTTCAAACTGCTTGTCTGATAGTTCAAAGTCAAAATAGAGAACTTTCTGCTGTTTAGCTTCAAGTTTAAAACCCCTTATAGGTATGCCTTTAGAAATACTATTGGCAATCTGTACAGCTAAGATACTTTTCCCAAGATTGGTATCTGCAAACAATATACACAATTCACTTTCGTGCCAAAATTCAGAGAAAAGCATTTTGGGTATTGGTCTGTTTTTCGCTTCCTCAATCCACTTATTAGCAGACTTAACTACGAACAACCCTTTAATAGCTTCTTCGCCCTCAATAATTTGCGATTGTTTTAATGCATCTTCCTTAATGGCATCAAGCGTTATGGAGCTTTTATTTTCCATTTGATACACCTCCCTTTCTGATGTTCAAATAGTCTAATGCGCTCTCTGCTAGTTCATCATTAGTCTTTACTCTACCAGAATGAATATACTCAAGAAGAGCTTCATGTGAAAAATAAAGGCGTTTCCCTTTTTTCATATGTGGTAGTTCACCACGACTAACCTTTGAATAAACGGTTGGTTTTTCCAAATGTAGTACTTTGCAGGCCTCATCAATATTGAGGAGTTTGTCTTGAGTTTCGCTCTTATCTGTGTTTAATAACGGTGCTACTTGGTTAGCAAGTTGGTTTGCAACCTGATTGGCAATTGCCGAAGCAATGTTGTTAATAAACAAATTGGTGGCATCAATTGCCTTTTCGTTTGTGCTGTTTTGTAATAATGTGGACTTGTCCATAAATCTGTTTTTGAATTTTGAAACAAACTTATGGATGGTTTGCACCGTGTATTATTTTGTGTAAATACACGACTTTTTACATGTTGATATTCATTCGCTTATAGTTGGTGAGGTTTTTCTATATACGCAATTAGGAGAGGGGCATTTGTCATTTCTATGAGTGTTTGTTTGTAACCTTTGCCAAATGATTTCTTAATTGCATCTTCCTGTTCACTATAAAATTCCTTAAATGCTCTATAAAAACCTTGCCCGTTTTTAAGAGGGTAGTTGTCTTCTGCGAATTTCTTTATTAACTTATAATCAAATTGGTCATTGTCATTTAAAGGGAAAGTTGCTTCAAGTCCAGCATTGATTTTAAATATATGCAATAACGCATACCATTTAGCAGATATTTTCTTTACCCGATTAGTGTCTTTATTTTCTTCAAGATATAGCTTTATCTCCTCAATATACTCTTTTTCATCTTCAAACCATTCGCTAATGTAATCAAGGTACTCAGGTTTTTGGTATCTAGACCTCATTACCTGACTATTTAGCTTGTGCCGTCTTTTGCGATTTATGACATCAATTCTATGCTTTTGTATATCATTAATTTTACCCTCTTCATGTAATGTAAGTGTATTTATTTGAGATAGAATTGCAGTTGTTTTTTGCGCAAGAAACTGATGGAAGGTTTTATTTGAATATATATCTATCTCTATTTCATTGACTTTATCATTTAGTGTCCATTTGCTTTGTTTTACAATTGGTAATTCCTTGGAGAACTCACCCTTTAGATGCTCAAACATCTCCAGTTCAAATGGAAATATATCCAACCATTCCTGGTATATTTTAGAAAGCTCAACTACGGCCTGATTAAAAGTCTCTACGTCTTTAATTTTATTCAAATTCAATCATTTATTAGCCATATCTCGTTTGTCATCATCTGCTAAGCCTGCGATATTGCCGTCCATTCTTAGAGTTAATTTTGCCTCTAAGTTAATTCTATTTTCCTCCGACCTAAGTGCTGCAATACTGAAAATATCAATTAATTCTTCAACAAGGCTTCAAAATCTTCCACCAATTGTACATTCTTTCTAAAGTCAAATAAGGTGAAATGCCGGACTTCATAATAGTTCAACCAATACTGATAAAGACTACTGATGTATTTCAAACTGGCATTATCTTTAGCTTGTTGTGATAAGGTCAATTTTTGAACATCAACATTTCCTTTTCTAAATCGCTGCTCTGTTAATTGATAACTCTCAAGGGCTAATTGATCAGATCTTGAGGCAGATTGCACCTTATTATATTGCAAATTAAATCCAAGCACCTTGGTGATTACTTCTTGTTCAAATGATTGAATCGCTTGCTCTACTGCTATTCGGGTTATTTCTTGCCTGGATTGTGCCATTTTAAACTGACCTTTTCGTTTTCCCCAATCTAGGATTGGTACATTTAAACTAATGCCTAATTGCTGATAATCGTCAAAATCAGGACGGTAAACATTACCAATGCTTCCATTTACAGGAATATCATTGTTATAATCATAGTATCCATCCGCTTTATTTATACCGTAGGAAATACTTAAGTTTGCTTGAAATCTGTTTTTTGCTTTCATTTCTGCAACCTCTTGTTCGGATGACAGCACATTTATCTCGTGTTCAATCATCTGAGCATTACGATCAAGTGCCACCCTCAAAGCCTCTTCTTCCGGAATTTGAAGATCAATAGCTTCAGGCAACAATAATTGAGGATCGATTTCAGATGGCAAACGCAAGAATGTTATAAACGCTTCTTTTTCTTTGCGATATTGAAGTAATGATTCTTCAACTCTAATTTGAGCATTGTTTTGGTTAAGTCGCAATTCCATTAATTCTGCCTTATCAACAGTACCTAACTCAAACCGACGCTCTGCAATATTAAGCAGAGTATCGATGCTCTGTAAATTATAATCAGCCATTTCTTTCTCCATATTGGCCATGGCCAAAGCAAAGAAATATTGACAGGTTTTCATATTAGTGAATTCAACATCATGCAAATACTGCAACATGGCTTTTTCGTACTTCTTAGGCTCTAGTTTATGATCCCATTTAAACTCATTGTATCCAAATAACTCTTGTTGATATCCGATACGGAAAGGCCGAGATGAAAATTGCGTGTATGGAGTAGATCCAAAGTTTTCATTTCGGTCCAAATCTGTTTGCATAAAAAACGTACCACCTGTCACTCCAACATTCTGAATTACCATTAAGGAGGCATCTGAATTTAAAGTTTGTGTCCGAACAAAGTCCTCGGTTTCGGTTACGGAGTTATAACGTAACTGATTGGCATTTGTATATGAAACCAAGTTTGTGCGAAACTCCAAAGAAGGTAAGAAATTGGCCTTATAGCTTTTATATTGCCAATAGTCTGCCAGGTAGGTGTTTTTTACTAAAAAAGATTGTAAGGACTGCGTTTGTGCTAAACGCAAAGCATCATCCAAATTTAGTTGCATTAATTGCTGTGCACTTAAGCTAAAATAACACACCAAGGATAAAAAAAGTATTTTATATTTAAGTCTCATATCTATGCTTTATTCTTATTCAAATAATAGTAACACAAGGGTATAAAATATAAGCTTACCAAGGTTCCAAGTAGCATTCCTCCTATGACCGTTAAAGCCAGTGGCTTTTGCAGTTCACTACCCATATCGTTTGCAAATAAAAAGGGAACCATTGCAAAAATGGTTGTCAAACTAGTCATCAATATTGGTTTCAGGCGCCTTTTACCAGCTGTCTCAATGGCTTGCAGAAGTCCCATTCCTTGTCGCCATAATTGATTAATGGTATCAATTTTAAGTATTGAATCATTAATGATAATACCACTCATTACGATTATCCCAATCATAGCCATTAGGTTAATAGTACCTCCAAAAATCCATAACAAACCCAATGCCCCTGCAATATCAATTGGCACTTCGAGCAAAACAATCAATGGCTGGCTGAGACTCTCAAACTGTGCAGCCAATATAAAATACAATAGTGCCAAAGCAATTAGCATAACAATTACCATTTCTTTAAACAGCAAGCGAGCTGAAAATAATTGACCTGAAAAGCTGGTATGAATACTAGTATGAGACTGTAAACCTTCTTTTATTTTTTTAGCTAATCTATGTGGATCTTCCTTCTCCACATTAAAAAAGGGAACAGCAAGGTACTCACCATCTTTACCTCCTGTAATGGTTTTACAATATTGTTTTGCTCGAATAGTGAGCAAATGACGAACAGGGATTTCAATATCATTTTTATTTTTAACGCTTAGTTCTTTAAGAATAGTATTAATTGTTCTTTCCTTATCTGATATTACTATTGGAATATACAAAGTACGCGATCGCAAAACACTAACTTGATATTCATTTAAAGCAGCTTTTAATCGAGTAAATAACCTTTCTTGATCCACCTCATACAAAGCTAGCTTTTCCGCCTGTACCAATACTTGCATAAACGATTCCTTCGCAAAGCTCTCAATTCTATAGTCAGGATAAGCAGCTTGAAGTTGGTCAATAATAGTAGTTGATTCTGGAACATCAGGTACACCTTTCGAAAGCTGACTGCTGATGCGCACAACAAAAGGGGCTTCATCATCGGCAAATAAGCGCTCAAAAATAGTTTCAGGGTGACTAAATTCCAGTTTACTTTTCTGGTATGATTGATTAATTACTTTATTAATATCATTTCTCAGCTGTTCTTCATCACAATCTGCTATTAATTCTAAATGTACTAATACTTCATTGGAAGAAAGATCCAAATTATTCATAACATATTGCTGCGTTCCAATATATGCATTAGACGTTATGACTTGATCTTCTAAATGTGATAATAAATTTGTGATTCTCTGTGTACTTTCCTTAATATGAATATTCTCATTCCAATCAATCTTTACCAATAATTCATCTTGCTCGAATGCCGGGAAACGCTCTTTCTTCATACTAATTCCCAACAACACACCCAAACCAATGAACATTAGGAAGGTAACAAAGAGCATACGTTTTCTTTTAAATACCCAATGCCAGCCTTTCTCATAAATATCCTCGGCATTAAAAAATTGGATCGCATTTAGCCACTTTTTAGTCTTGCTATCCGATTGTTTTGACTTTGATTTTAACCAAAATAAGTGGTACAAAGTAGGCAATAAGGTAATAGAAACAAGTAATGATGCCAATAGTCCAATCGCTACCGCAACAGCCTGATCGTAAAACAGAGCTCCCGAAATTCCACTTACGAATATTAGTGGAAGAAACACAGCACAAGTGGTCAGAACCGATGATATCAGAGGGCGAATAACTTCATTGGTTCCTTTGATACAAGCCATAGTCAATGTGGCTCCTCTCTCGCGTTGCTGGGTAATATTATCAATAACAATTATGGAATTATCAATCATCATACCTATACCCAATATCAAGCCGGATAAAGAAATAATATTCAAGGATAAATCCATTAAGTGAAAGAATAGCAAGCTGATAATTAAAGAAACAGGAATGCTAAAACCAATCAGCCAAGGAGATCGCATATCTTTCATGAAGAAAAACATGATTAAAAAAGCTAATAGGCCACCTACCAAAAGACTTTGTAACAAGTTATCAATCGCATAATCTAGAATTGCCGTTTGATCACGAGATACTGCAAAACTTATTTCAGGATAATCTTCTCGAAATATTTGTAGTAAATCACTTACCTGCTCCTTTAAATCAGCCATACGGGCATCACTTTGTTTAATAAGAGCTAGCGATAAAGCTGTATGCTGATCCTGCATAAACATTCCTTTCTGGGAGCGCGATCGCATACCAATATCAGCAATGTCTTTTAATTGCAATAAACGGTTGTTGGTTTTGATAAACAGATTCTGAACATCCTCTACATTACTAAGCGAATTGGCAAAGCGAATGTTGTATTGATATTGCCCATCGATAACCTGCAAAGATCCTAAGGAGATATTATTTTCTCGCAGTACCTTTTGTATCTGACTATGAGAAATGTTTAATGTTTCTAATAGTTCATTATTCGGGAGTATATACAATTCTGGCCATATTTGTCCAGTTACATCTACCATAGCTACCTGTGGTAATTGCTCCAGTCGTTTTCGAATTACAGCGTTTACAAATTCGCTTAATTCCATAAAATGAGCGGTCTCATTTTCTGATTGTACTTTTTTATTAGAATGAACATTAATATAAAATACTGGTAGATCTGTAGCACTTGCTTTAATAATAGCGGGGCGCTCCACATCTCGGGGCATGTTTCGCATTACTGCATCTACCTTTTCATTAACATCAATAAAAGAGTAATTAACATCCGTTCCGTATTTAAATTTAAGGCGAATTAAAGCCAAGCCATCTTTTGATTCACTTTTGATATCCTCTAAATGTGCCACCTGCATTAACCGCTGTCGCATTGGCTTAACTATACTAGTTTCTAACTCCCTAACTGACACCCCTTCTTGTTCAATTTTAACGGTAATTTCAGGAATGTCAATATCAGGCATCAAGGATATTGGCAACAAGCCACTTGCAACAGCTCCAAGTAGAAGAATTGCAACAAAGCTCATGATGACAGCTATGGGTCTATTTATCAGGAATTTTACCATTTCTTATTCATTCTCCTCGTTAATTGGGTTATCGTTTGGTTTTAAGCGAATACGTTTGTATGAATTACTAACTACTAACTTTAATAAAAGAGGCAGCCAGATAATCAAAGCAAGCAAGCTAAACAATAACCCTCCTATTGCACCAGCAGCTAAAGAAAACCAAAAACCATCGCCTCTACCTCCCAATAAAAAAGGAACAAAACCAAGAGTACTGGAGATAATAGTTAGTAATATGGGCGTTATTTTATGATTATAAGCTTTTGTATATAGGCGTATTTTTGAAGCATACACAATAGACTTTCTATTGTTATTATAATCGTTGATAATATAGAGCGCCGAGTTAACTGTTAATCCACAAATTAATATGAGTGAAGCATAGCCTCCTTGATCAAAGGGTAACTTAAACAAAGTAAAAGTGAGAAAAACACCGATAAAAGAGATTGGAATCATTGCTATAACAGCTAATGGCTGTAACAGTGACTCTAACAAAATGGCACAAATTATATAGATTATCAGAATGAGCAGAAATAACAACCAGTACTGCGATTCTTCATCATAATTCCAGCGCCAAGCGTAAGCATCTTTTTTAGCAATATAACCTAATGGTAAATGTTTATTTATCATCTCCACATTTCGATCTAAAACCCGTTTTGACAGTTGATATGGCCCAATAAAATCGTAAGTTACTACGATACGATATTGCTGATTCAGTTTATTTATAGATGCATCCGAGCGTACCTTCTCAATGTTTGCCACATTTTTAAACCGGGTTGATTTACCATTTTCATTCGTTAACAAACTATTTTTAATACTCCATAACTCAGCATCATCCTTAGTGTTTGGATGCAACACGACAGGTAATAACTCTTTATCATGTGTTACATAGTGAATAATGTTTTCTTTTGGTGATAGTGTTAGTAAATGTTCATATAACTGTCCTATGGTAAAATCACTTTGCACCAATCGATCCATGTTAACATTAGCGACAAACTCATAACGCGGTTTGCCATAAAAACGCTGCTCGGTTCTAATAAATACCTCCTGAATACGCTGATGCTTCAATAATTCCTTTTTCAAGAAATCAGCATAACCCATCAGGTCATCAAAGTTATAACCTGTTAGTAGAATACTACTATTGTGATTCCCTTCATAAAGCTTATTGCTAAAACCACGTCCCACACCGAAGATACCAAAATCGGCACCACCCGTTTCAACCGCTTTCGTTTCTAATAGTTGTTTTAAATAATAAGGAAAAGTAGTATGTTCAGCTTCTTTCTTAAAGGAAATCTCAATGCTTGATCTATCAACACTTCTAATACGAGAAATAAAACGTTCTATTTCATCAAAACTAGCCAGGTAGTTCTCAAGATCGACAAAAACCTTATTCATTTGCTCAAGTGTAGCACCATCGGGCATGCTAATATTTACAGTTAACTTTGTTCGGTTATTATCCCAATCAAACTGGTTCTCCTCCATATAATTAGAAAAGAGGTAAAAACTACCGCCAAATATTTTCTCCAACCATGGTTTAACATCATTTACAAAAGTGGCATTCCCTATCGTCTTGTTATAGGTCTTCTCCCAGGAAGAGAGTTCCGTTTCTTTATTTTTTGATTCAATCTGATCGGGTAATAAATGAAATGGAATACCAAATCCCAATATGACGATTAATATAAAAACCAATTTAAAACGATAGGTAAATAAAATCAGTTGTCCATAATATGTACTTATCCGATTAATACTACGTCTTCTTTTTATTACTGCTGTGCTTCTGTTGCTTTTTAATTCTACCTTATCCGTTAAAGCAGGTATAAAAAATAATGCCACAAATAAGGATACCGCCAGATTAACTAACATCACCAGAGCAAAATCAATGAGATTTAGCTGTTGTTCTTTCTTTAAAAAGAATATTATTGACAAGGCTCCCATCGAGGTTAAAGTAGCTGCTAGGATAGCCAGGAAGGCTTTATTATTCTTGTGTAAGCGGCGGTGATCGGCCATGATGATGGTATTATCAATGATAATACCTAATGATACGGTTATGCCCGCTAATGAGTACAAATGAATTTCGATGCCAAAGCTGTAGAAAAAAATGACTGCATTGGCCAAATTAACTAGCAGGCTAAGTCCAATAATTAACAGGTATCGCCAACTCCGGCTTACGAGAAAAATAAAAACTAATAATATTAAAATAACTAAACCTGAGCGAAATACAATGGTTTTCAACTCCTTATTTAATTGCTTTGAAGCATCATAACTCACCATCAAAGAGTAATTCTTGGGAAAACTTGCTTCCACCTTTTTTATCTGTTCATATACTTTATTGGCTACTTTTATCTGATTTGCACCTTTGGCTGCGTATATGTTTAGATAAATCGTATTAAGACCATTAATACGAAAATAGGAATCAGGATCTTGTTCTCTTAATTTAATTTTAGCTACATCTGTTAATCGAATAATTCGCCCTTTGTAATTGCCTACAATAATTTCATTCCAGTTAACTTCTTCCGACCTATTGGAGCTAAAAGCAAGGAAAGTATAAACGGTATCAGAGCTTGATTCATACTTTCCTCCGCCCAGATCACGCTCTTGATAATAACGTATAATTGACTGACTTAGCTCATCTGGATTTATAGATAATGTATTTAATTGCTTTGAATCATATGTGATTTCCCATTCAAGCGGTTTAGCACCTGTAGCTTCAGCTAATTCCACATCGCTTATAAGGCCCAAACCTGGGACAATATAATCTTTGGCATATTGTTGAATACTTAGGGGCGAACCCTCACCATTGAGGGCATAAGTAATTAAAAGTTGTTTATCAGTACTATTTTGAGATGCATTGCTGACCAATGGTCTTGATACGCCTTCGGGTAATTTAGAATAGGCGTGCCGCATCAAAGAAGCTATCTCAAAACGGATGGCATCTAAATCACATCCATCCTTGAAATTCATTTTAATATATGCTCGCCCTTTAAATGACGAAGAACTAATTTCTTCCAAACCTTTGATAGACGACAAAACGCCTTCGAGCGGTGAGGTTACTTCTCGTTCAATAATTTCAGACGAGATATCAGGCCAATAATAACTCACATACAGGTGTGAACTTGTATTAGCTGGTAATAATTGTATACTCAATAGCGGCACTAAACTACAACCAATTAGGCTAAGTAAAATAAAAATGATATTTACGGAGAAACTATTCTTCATTATTCAGTGAACACTGACACCGCAGTTTCGTGCGCTAAATTCAGATTATTGCTAATAATAACTTCCTGTCCAGGTTTTAAGCTTCCATCTGTAATGGTAACATGTGTAGAATTTTCTTCACCTACTTCAACATATACCCATTTCGCCAAGCCATCTTCATGAACGAATACCACTTTACGATTTTGACGATACAATACAGCTGATTTAGGAATAACAATACAATCTTTAATTTCCTTTTTGATTATTACCTTAGTATTCATGCCATCAACCAGTTTACCCTCTGGATTATTAACATCTGCCTTAACTTCGATCATACCATTTTCATCGATTGAAGGATTTACCGAACTAATATGACCAATAAAGCTCTTATTGGGCAAAGCATAGGGAACTAGTTCAACCGCGCTTCCTTTTTCAACAAAACTCATTTCGCTCTCTAGTACAGAAAATTCAACCACCATTACAGCATCGTTTATCACCTCGCAACATTTTTCGTAAGCCGATGATGGATTGTGTACTTGAGCTTCCAGATTTGAAACCACTCCTTCAAAAGGAGCTCTAATGGTTGTGTTATCAAAATTATATTTTGCCTCGCTTAGGTTGCTTAATGCCTGATTATAGCCACTTCGAATCTTAGCTATTTTAAGCAAATTAGGAGGCATGGTAGCGGTATCCTTCATTGAATAACTATAGCCAAGAATTTGATCTTCTAGGTCGATACGTGCTTTTTCAAAGAGATTCTGACAATCTGTAAAGGCTTTCTTATATTGAAAAGATTCTACTTGAGCCATCTCTTGGCCTTTCGTAACACGTTGACCGTTATTGACTTTTAAGTCAATAATCTGTTCTTGTACTTTAAAAGGGATAGCTGCCTTCTCAGCAGCTATTAAGTGGCCATTGCTATTTAATTCTTGTAAAAAAACATCCTCACATACAGTCTGTACCACAACACTTACAGTTTGCTTCTCAATTTGAGATCTTTTAGTAATATACTTTACTGCATTCTTATCAACTTCTGGACTGCTACATCCGCTCACAATAACTCCTATAACACAAATCACTCTAACGAGCATACTCCATTGATTCATAAATAGATTATTTTTATCATACTATAATAGTTGCCAAACGCTCTAATTAAGACAGCATTCTACATACGAAAAACTGAAGCAATGTTAATTAATTGGCTCAAAACCTTACAATTTAATTATTGAAACTTTTCCGACACCATTATTTATTATACTTATATGAACAATATCAGAGAAATCACTATTTGAAAATGGTGTAACTCTAACATATCTAAACTCACCATGATATATTCGACCTAAATTCTCGACATATTTCACCCAATCATCGCTTTCACACAGAATTATTGTTTTTTTGATCTTAGATTCATTTAGTCGAATCAGATGCCCTTCGATACATACAGAGCAAGCTTCATTAGGTATATAAAGGAATTCGTTTTGAGGGTTCAGTAGGTTTATATTATTATTACTAAGCCAACTTTGAATGGCGGAAACAAGCAATTTTTCCTTCTTCAAGATTAAATTGGAATCCGCAGGTATCTCAATTTTCCTGAAATATAAATAAGAACAAAAAACTATTACGAAAACTAATAAAGAGCCTATTAATCCTTTATAAATTATATTGGTCATTGAATATTTCTTGCTTAGATAAGTAGAATCTTTCATTTTCATAGAATAAAATAAATAATTTATTGGATAATTTATCAATATCAAACGACATACATACTTTGTCCGTTATAACTTTTCTATTGTTCTTATTATTCCAATTTAGAAAGTAAAACTCTGAAAAATCATGTTCATTTGATTGATAATATTTTGTATACATGAGCAAAATGCCATGCCTTGTTGATCTGATTTCAGATTGATATCTAACAGGATCAAATTCTGATATTAATTGATTTTTTCCCGAATACTGCAATTGTTTTTGTCGTTCAATAATCTTGCTATACATATAATCCCCATCTAAACTAAAAAAATCGACTTGACCTAACATACTTGAAGCTAGAGAAATCGTCTTGATACATGGTGTGTACAATGAGCTTATTGTATTGTAAATTGGATAGGAGTTAATTGTAGAAACTCCATTCTCTAATTCCGGCAGAAATGGTATACTTTTAATGTGTTTGGTTGAATAATAGAATAATGAGAATCTCGAGTTTTCAAAACTATTGTCAGGAGTATATATTAGTGTATCTCGATTTTTATATATTATTTCTTCTGGGCTAAAAACTTGATTTGGCAATAATTCAATATCAGGGGTATATGAATGATCTTCTATTGCTCTATTTATTTCAACAATACAATATTTTCGATTTCTAGAATCGTAAATGTCAACCATTATATCATTGTCTCCTTGATAAGTCTTAATTATTCTAGGAGATAAATATTCGTTTGGTCCACGTCCCCTTTTGCCAAAGAGTCCCACTAATTCTAGTGAATATTTATTATATACCTGAAAAAAAAACTCACCTTTAGAATTTGTCACAATAACATATTCTCCTGCTACACTAACATATTTTGGTTGGATTAGTTCAATCCTACTATCATGAGAAATATTAATAGTGTCAACAAAATCAAAATTCACATAATCATCCGATGATAATTCGGTTCGGTGGTGGCAAGAAATGAGTAATGTTGTAACTATAACTACTAATAATTGTTTAAGCATAACTATATAAATTAGTCGTAATGCTACAAGTTGAAGTAAATCCAACCTGTAGCGTTTTATTAATTACTAAAAGTACATTTGCCTGGTCTACTATAATACATGCAATCCACTTTAGCACATTCTGTATCGATATCACAAGGCCTTGCCGTATCATTATTAAAGATTCCGTAAGTCAGCTTATCATGGCATGTCACAGTAACAGTAACTCCACCTCCATCTGGCTCCGGATCAACAGTAAGTTCATATTGATTAGCATAAGTCATAAAAGAAAATGTAAATAAAATTGCTATGGAGAATAATACAATTATTTTTTTCATAATTTTAATAATATTATAGATTATCATCCTTTGTAGGTGATGATTTTCTCCTTTATATAATATTTTGCATCAAGCCTTATATCCTCCTTGAAGTATAAATGCTCTTAATTTATCCTATCTTTGTTACATACCTCCTTTCTCCCGCCACGATAGATATCGTGGGTTATCGGGATTAATTGTTGTGTAAAGGCAGTTCTAATGTTGTGCTCAAACAAAAGTTAGAGCTGCCGTTTTCAATAAAATTGTCTGTTAGTTTAAAGCATGCAGAAATAGCATGCCCACAGAACTTAATGTTCCATTATTTTTTCTCAATTTCAAGTTGTGTTGCTTATAGGTACAACGATTTTGAGATCTTTCGGAGAGCTTAGGTTAGGTTGAAAGAAATCAGAATTTCCCAATTCTTATTACAAGAATAGTTAATTATTGTTTATTATCCAAAAGTTAAAAAGAGTATAAATATTGAATTCTACAATTATGCGTTAATAAATAAACACACAAACAATATCTAAATTTCTTTAGTAATTTACATAACGGCAAGCCTTCCCCCTACAAAACTTCGCTTAAATCTACAATCATCACTCACAACCTCCTCTGTATCAATGCTTCATTATAGTAAAAAATAATCAAAA
>NZ_JBNGOY010000074.1:0-19317 GCF_050589805.1 Carboxylicivirga fragile
AAACGATTGATAAAAAAATCAATCTGTGCTTTTGTATCGGCATTAACCATTGTAATTAGCAAAATGATTTATCAATCATTTTGGAATACAATTGGAATAAAACACGACAAACTGATCACTATAAACAAGTCACGGTTATCTCATCTCGGCAAGCTCGATGATCAGTTAGTGACTGAGCTTGCAAAGGTAATTTGGCGAAGTCGAGTTAGAGAACCGTTTCTTATCCAACCCTATTTGCTTTTCCGCCTTTTTCTTTTAATATCTTTCTCATTGATTACCCCGTTTAATAGAATGAGTTCAATTTTCTCTAGTTTGCTAGGAGTTTTAATTATGTTGGAGAATAGAGCAAATCCATTTGACCTTAACGGCTTTTCAAATGGCATGTAAAAGTCACCATCGTCATCTATAATTAAGCGATGGTTTAATTCAGGAAAATCGATACGTGTTATATCACGCATTTTATAAATAACATGGTTACTTGGGTCGGGAAAAGTACCTGCACCTTTAATTTGCCTGAAGGGGTGGATTTTACCCTTTTGAAAACGGCCTTCGTCATCAGTCCATATTTGCACAACAGGTGTAAGGCCATTGGCTCCACTTAAATTAAAGCGGCTATAGGTGCAAAAATTGCCCAGACTGTAAGCTATAAATCGCTCCTTGTATATTTCAATAGATCGTGGCACGTGTGGCCCATGCCCAAAAATTAGGTCGGCGCCAGCATCAATCATGGCATGGGCAAATTCGTAAACATTACCACGGTTTTCACCATAGAAGGTTTCTGTTTCCCGGTTAACGTGTTGGTGTGCTTTGCCTTCGGCGCCACCATGAAACGAAACGATAACATAATCACATTGAGCTTCTAGTTCTTTTACGATTCGTATGGCATTGGGCAAGTCATTAATTTGTACTGTTCCTGTATTTGGAGCAAATCCACAAAGACCTATCTTTTTGCCATTGTATTCGAGTATATCACTTGGTTTGTCAATTAAGCCCGCATATGGTAATTGCAGACTGTCGAGCAGGTGCTTGGTCATTTTTAATCCGGCAGGGCCAAAGTCGCGCATGTGATTATTGGCCAGATTAATTAAGTTGAAACCTACTTTTTTTAAAACAGGAGCATAACTTGTTGGTGTTTTAAAGGCATAACATTTTGTGGTATCCTTACAGCGTTTAAAGACAGCTCCTTCATCTAAGAATGCACCTTCGAGGTTGCCAAATACGATGTCGGCTTCTTCAAATACGGGCTGCACCTCCTTGATTAATGGCCATGGGTCATTATTTGGCGGTAAGTATTGAGGAGAGGGAAAGTGGGTGCCTAGCATCATATCACCAACACCGATAAATGATAGGCCTTCCGAGTTGCATTTTAAAGAGTCTTGAGCTTTAATGTTTGTTAGGTGGATTAATAATCCAATACTTATGAGGAGTAATAGTTTCGGCATTTTCTTGATTTTTTTCAAAGTTAATCAATTTGCCAATTCAGAGATGTGATAATTGTTTAATTTGAAAATTAGCTAATGCGCTATGCAAAAAGCTATAAGCTGGTAGCTACTGGCTAGAAGCTAAAATCATTAATCCTTAATCATTAACCCATCATCATTATTTAATCTCTAATCCCTATTTTGGCTTTTAAGCAAATTACTGTTAATATTGTATATCGTATTATAAAACCATCAAAATGCCCTATAAAGAGCAAAAAGTCGAACGTTTATTTTATTCCATTGGTGAGGTAGCCGACATGTTTAAGGTTAATACTTCATTGATTCGTTTTTGGGAGAAAGAGTTCGATATTATTAAACCTCAAAAAAACAAAAAAGGCAACCGCCTGTTTACTCCTAAGGATGTTGAGAATTTTCACTTAATTTACCATTTGGTGAAGGAAAAGGGCATGACTTTAAAAGGTGCCCAAAAGAAGTTGAAGGAGAATAGGGAAGATACGATTAATAACTTCGAAGTAGTATCAAAACTTAAGGACATTCGTGAGTTGTTGGTAAGTGTGCTTGATAATCTGGAAGATTAGAATGACAAAAGTAAAAGAGCTTGTTAAGGAATTGGAATGCTTTGCGCCATCGGCACTAAAGGAGGATTTTGATAATGTAGGTTTATTGGTAGGCGACTCTGAGCTTGAGGTAAGTGCTGTTTTAATTACACTTGATATTACCGAAGAAGTAATCGACGAGGCCATCAATCGATCGTGTAATGTTGTGGTATCGCATCATCCTATCATGTTATCAGGTGTGAAAAGGATAACGGGAAAAAACGATACTGAACGTGTATTGTTGAAAGCCATAAAAAATGACATAGCTATATATGCCTCACATACCAATGTTGATTCGGTAATGAAAGGTGTGAGTGGGCGCATGTGTGAGAAGCTTAATCTGAAGGATTGTAAGGTTCTGGCACCTAAAAAGAACAGTTTAATTAAGTTAGTGACATTTGTGCCAACTAATAATATTGAGCAAGTTCGGTCTGCTATTTTTGAAGCAGGAGCCGGCGTGATAGGGAATTACGATTGTTGTAGTTATAGCATTAATGGAAAAGGAAGCTTTAGAGCAGGAAATGATGCTAAGCCCTTTGTTGGTAGTATCGGTCAGCTTCACGAGGAAGAAGAAGTAAGGTTGGAGACGGTTCTGCCTTCGTATATACAAGCTAAGGTGGTAAGTGCTTTAATAAAGGCTCACCCCTATGAAGAAGTGGCCTATGATGTATACCCAGTCAGCAACGAATGGCCAAGCGTTGGATTAGGCATGGTTGGAGAATTGGAAAAAGAAGAAGAGCCGCTTGAGTTTCTGAAAAAGATAAAGACTATTTTTAATGCAGGAGTGGTTCGGCACACAGAAATATTAGATAAACCAATAAAACGTGTGGCGGTGTGTGGAGGATCAGGATCTTTCTTGCTAAACAAGGCAATTGCTTCAAATGCTGATGTTTTTATCACTGGAGATTTTAAATATCATCAGTTTTTTGACGCTGAAAAGCGCATTATTATTGCAGATATTGGGCATTTTGAGAGTGAACAATTCACTAAAGAAGTTTTTTTTGAGATACTTACAAAAAAATTCTCTAATTTTGCAGTCCATTTATCAAACGTAAATAGCAATCCAGTAAATTATATATAATAGAATGGCAACAAAAAATTCTAAAGCAAAAGAGACAGAGATGACGGTAGAAGAAAGGCTTAAAGCACTTTATGACCTTCAATCTGTGGAGTCTTCGATTGATAAGATTCGTACACTTAGAGGTGAGCTTCCATTAGAGGTTCAAGATTTAGAGGACGAAATCGAAGGTCTGGACACCAGAATGGGTAACCTTGACGCGGAAATTAAGAATTTAAATGACGCCATCCTGGGTAAAAAGAACGAAATTAAGGAAGCTGGTTTGTTGATTAAGAAATATGAAGCTCAACAAAGCAACGTTCGTAATAATCGTGAGTTCGATTCTTTATCTAAAGAAATGGAGTTCCAACGTTTGGAGGTAGAATTATGCGAAAAGCGTATCAAGGAATTTACTTTCGAATTAAAAAGTAAAAAAGAAGTTGCTGATTCTTCAAGACAGCTTGTTGAGGACCGTAAAGGTGACTTGGATGCTAAGAAGAAAGAATTAGACGAAATCGTTGGTGAAACTCAGACTGAGGAAGAGCGTTTAATGAAGAAATCTGAAGAGATTGCAAAGAGTGTATCTGAGCGTCTTCAAGTGGCATTTAAACGTATTCGTAGTAATGCACGTAATGGTTTAGCAGTGGTAACTGTTGAGCGTGATGCATGTGGTGGTTGTTTTAATAAAATTCCACCTCAGCGTCAGATGGACATTGCTTCTCGCAAGAAAATCATTGTTTGTGAATATTGCGGACGAATTCTTGTTGATAGCGCCATTGGTGGTGAAGAAAAATAAATTATTTGCAATAAGATATTAAAGACAGCCGGACTTGTTCTGGCTGTTTTTGTATAAACTCATATAGTAATGCTTCGATTTGGCTTTGTAATCGCAATGACTTGCCTGGTGTTTTCTGTGTATGCACAGTCAGGTTCATATTTATCGAAGCCAGCACAGGAGCAATTAAAAGCTCTTTATACATATGAGTCGGTTGAGCTGCAAGAATTAGAATATGATGAGGCTGCCTATTTAAAAAGCTACGAATGCTTCTTGGCCTATTTAGCAAGTGAAGATAGGAGTGTTGTTGATTCATTTATGATTGCCTGCAAGCAGCTAAAAGGAAATGATTTTTTGCTTGTGAATGCTGAGATTCAGAAGGCCATTCTTTTATTATTGAGAGGAGATGAAATGTCGGGGGTGTATGCTTTTTATAGGGCACATCAACGATTTAAGCAGCTCAAACCCGAGCATAGCCCAATGGAGTATAGCCCAATGGAGTATAAAAAACTACAAGGCTTGTTTAATGTTATTTGGGCGCAAATTCCGGAGTCTTATCAGTTTTGGAGTGCATTGTTAGGGCTTCAGGGTAATGAGACAGAAGGCTTTCAGTTATTAAGGGCGTACTTGAAGGATGTTAGAAATCAGGATGCTATTTATGTTGAGGGCTTGACGCTTTATCATTTTTTATTACTTAAATTTTCCGAACCTTCAGATTCAGATGTTCAATTGATATTAGATGAAGTGCCAAGATCTGAATCTCCATTGTTTTATTTTGTAGGATCCCAGGTGTTGATGAAGGCCTATAAAGGGCACAAAGCGACGGATTTACTTGCAGGGCTTTCTGATAGGCAATTAAATGCGTTCCCTTTGTTGTATTACATCAAGGGGCGATTGTGTGTAAATCAATTGCACGAAGGTACAGTGCATAACTTCAAGCAATTTGAGACCTTTTATCGAGGTGTAAGTTTTAAGACGGACGCCCAATTACGTTTGACCTGGTATTATCATCTTAATCAACAGTATTCTAAGCGAGATTCACTTATAGCATCAGTTAATACTGAAACAAAGCAATTAACCGCCTTGGATAGACAAGCAATAAGAGAATTTGAAACAGTAAAGGATGCTCCCGCACAACTGCTTAAAGCACGTCTGTTGTTTGATTATGGTGATTTCGAACAGGCCTTGCAAATTCTGACAGATCAACAAAGTGGTCATTTAAACCTTTCTTATCAAATCGAGTACAACTATCGATTGGCACGAGTACAGCATGAGCTTAAAGCCTACGGCGAAGCCTTAAAGTTGTATTCTGAGACTATCTCATTGGCGAAACAAGATAAACGATACTTTGGACCATATGCAGCCGTTAAAGCGGCTAAAATCGCTTATTTTCAAATGGCAGACATTGATTCAGCGATTTCTTATTTAAGGCAAGCCGAAGAATTAAACAATGGCGAATATCAGTCGGCTATTAAACGCCAGATTCGTGAGCTAAGATCTTTCTTCTAATTATTATTCAGCAATTTTATTATACGCATATTACTTTATGTAAGATGCAGTATTTGTAATGTTTTCTAGATTGCAAGGGATTTAATTTTCCTATACCGACCGTACGGTTCAGAATGTATTCATAATTTGTTAAAATTAATTTTACTTTGCCTCTTACATTTTGATATAGATTTGCTTAACTTTAGTTAGATCTTTAGTTTTAAACCTATAAAAATAACATTATGAAAAGAAGTTTACTATTTATTGTTGCTGGAATGTTTATTGTAACTTTAAGTGTTGCACAAACTCAAATTTGGCAAGAGAGTTTTGAAACCGCTGATGGTTTTACTACAAATCCAGCCTCATTCACTGACGGAAGTGGTGACTATTTTACCCGAACAGATTTATCAAATGTTGGTGGACAAATTTTAATAACTGGTATTGATGGAAGCTTTTTCTTTGGAGCCATGGATACAGATGGTGAATTGCCAAATCAAGCACAAGGATTAACCGTTTCATTCCCGGCAGTTGATATTACTGGGTATACAGACCTTTCCTTTAAGGGATTATTTGCGGAAGATGCTGATGGTATTAATTTTGATTGGGATGCCAATTCTAGAGTAATTGTTCAATATTCTATTGATGGTGGTGTTTTACAGGATTTGATCTCTTTTGAAGCAACTGTAGATGCTACTAATCAATCAGCATCAGAAGATACTGATTTTGATGGAACTGGAGATGGTGTAGTTTTAACAGATGTTTTGACAGAGTTTTCTAAGACTATTTCCGGCACAGGTACTTCAATTATATTGACAGTGACTATTGATAATCTTGATGCTGGTGATGAAGATATTGCATTTGATAATTTTAGATTAGAAGGAACCTCTATTCCGGCGTCAATTGCTCCTAACAAACAAAATGTAGTTAAAATTGTACCAAATCCAATTAATAGTGAATTTGTTATAGAAACAGATAAAGAAGTAGCTGGTGTAAGTATTTTTAATGCTGTAGGGCAATTGGTTAAAGATGTGCCAGCTGTTAAAGGACAATATGTTTCAACTGCTGATTTATCAAATGGTATTTATATTCTACAGGTTAAATTTGTTGATGGTAGTATTGCCACTCAAAAAGTGATGAAGAAATAAGAATTACAGATAAGGAACGGTTCTTTCCTTAAGGTTTAAGAGAGAACCGCTCCCTTAGTTTAAAAAAATATAGTCCTCAGGCTTTAAGCTTGGGGGCTATTTTTTTAAAAGGTATCGTAAGGGTTTTTTACAGGAATAATAGAGCTATTTGGAGGTAAGCCAATGTAATTAAAATTGGCATTCTGGTTGCGGCTAATTCCAAACTCAGCATGCACCCTGAAATGATCAGAAAACTTATAACCAACAAAAGTTGATGCACCAATGTTGTTAATGTTATTGATTGGGGTATTTGAATTGTTTGGCTCAAACATGATTGTTTCCGTTCGCAGTGCTGCCCCAACATATAGTTTTTCATTGATGTTGTATGTGCCTTGAGCATAAAGCCCCAAGTGGTTAAACGTTCCACTCGTGGTTGTTGCATAGTTGGGGTAAATCCATAAAGGCATTTCATGAAAAGTGCTTCTTCCAATAACTGGTCTTAGGCTAAATTGCCATTTTTCATTGGGTATATAAAAAAGGGTAGGTGCTACATATAAGTTGGTTCCATAGCCGCCTTTAAAATTAACCGAAACACTGGTGCCAGCTTCTACATTAAAATGTAATGGCTTAATAGCTTTATCAAGTAGGTGTTGATTTCCCGGAAGTAAGAGTTGATGTAATATAGAGTCTGATGTATTGAGGAGTGTGGAATCCTTCGATCCAAAAAATGCGTTCTGTTCTTGAGCTCCGGCTTGATGTATGAAGCTTATGAATAAAATAAACAGTAGTAGTCGTCCCATGTTTTTAACTTTTTTTCCGACGAAAAGTAACAAAAACCGCACCATTATCCTGTTTTTGTGGCGATAATTATGGATGAATTTAAATTGTTGTGTAGGTGTGTTTCCTAGTAAGTGCTTGTGAGTTAGTATTATTTGTTTTTGGTAAGAATCAAATCATTTTTAATCTCCTCTGTAGTTATCGAGGCTGTTTATTTTTCTATGACTGAAATAAAGCCCAAGCTATTATGCTAGGGCAATGTAGAGTATTTTTATTGCGTCCTGAAAGGACAGCTAATTATCGTTGCCCGATAAAATGCCCCGAGGCCATGAATATTCGTTTATAACTCTTATTAAAAATGTATACTAAGTGCAGTTCACGCCATGTTCGTGCCGGACTATATTGAAATGTTGACCTGTCCTTGCAGGACGCCTAAGTCTCTTCACTTTCCTACCTAAGAATAAATCTTAGGCTGAAATTACTTAAGACTTTCAGTCTTGCAAAAAGCATGGTTATTGCCGATATAACATTAATTGAGTTTTATGAACGAAGTGAAATAAGGCGCATTTTAATGTATAATCGGTATTATATCCATTTCAATTTTATTTGAGCACAAAAAAACCGAAGCAGCACTTCGGTTTTTTTATGTCGTATAGTTTTCCGCTTACTCAAATAGTTGATTAAGCATGTTTTCGTCTGTTATGTTGGGTAAAGTTACCTTTAGCTGAGGATTGGACTTCATTGCTCTTTTAATGGCAAATACAGCCTCCTCGTTGCGAGCCCAACTTCTTCGTGAGATGCCGTTGTTTACATCCCAGAATAACATGTTATGCAGGCGTCTGTCGGCATCTTCGCTTCCATCCAATACCATTCCAAAACCACCGTTGATTACTTCTCCCCAGCCTACTCCACCACCATTGTGGATTGATACCCATGTGGCACCGCGGAATGAATCACCAATAACATTCTGAATGGCCATATCAGCTGTAAAGCTTGAGCCATCATATATGTTTGACGTTTCGCGAAATGGACTATCTGTACCTGATACATCATGGTGATCGCGACCAAGAACGATAGGAGCACTCACAGTACCGTCAGCAATAGCTTTGTTAAAAGCAGCAGCTATGCGCATACGACCTTCTGCATCAGCATATAAAATTCGTGCCTGTGAGCCAACTACCATTTTGTTTTTACCGGCCTCTTTTATCCAGCGAATATTATCAGCCATCTGTTGTTGAATCTCTTCTGGCGATTCTTTCATTAGTTCTTCTAATACTTCGGTAGCAATGCGATCAGAAGTTTCCAAGTCCTTAGGATCGTTGCTGGCACATACCCAACGGAAAGGGCCAAAACCATAATCGAAACACATAGGTCCCATGATGTCCTGCACGTATGAAGGGTATTTGAAATCACCTTTTTCATTCAAGATATCGGCACCTGCACGGCTCGATTCCAAAAGGAAGGCATTGCCATAATCGAAGAAATAGGTACCATTGGCAGTACATTTATTAATAGCTGCCACATGACGACGCAAGCTTTCCTGTACCTTCTCCTTGAAAAGCTCAGGTTGCTCAGCCATCATCTTATTTGATTCTTCAAAGGATAAACCTACCGGATAATAACCACCAGCCCATGGATTATGCAAGGAAGTTTGGTCAGATCCCATGTCAACATGAATGTTGTCTTCAGCAAATTTCTCCCAAACATCAACAATGTTGCCTTGGTAGGCGATTGAAACAACTTCCTTGGCCGCTTTTGCTTTTTCAACGCGAGCCACTAATTCGTCTAGATCAGAAATAACTTCATCTACCCAGCCTTGTGAGTGGCGTGTATGTGTAGCTTTGGCATTAACTTCAGCCGTAATACTAATAACGCCAGCAATGTTTCCAGCTTTTGGTTGAGCGCCCGACATGCCACCCAAACCAGCAGTAACAAATAATTTCCCACCCAAATCGGTTTTTCCACCAGATATTTTTCGTCCGGCATTAAGCACAGTAATGGTTGTTCCATGCACAATGCCTTGTGGACCAATGTACATGAACGAACCAGCTGTCATCTGCCCGTATTGTGTTACACCTAGCGCATTGAATTTTTCCCAGTCATCAGGTTTTGAGTAGTTAGGAATCATCATGCCGTTAGTTACAACAACACGAGGTGCATCTTTGTGTGATGGGTATAATCCCATTGGATGGCCTGAATACATAACAAGCGTTTGCTCATCATTCATCTCGGCCAAGTATTTCATGCAAAGGCGGTATTGTGCCCAGTTTTGGAAAACAGCACCGTTACCTCCGTAAGTAATTAATTCGTGTGGATGTTGAGCCACAGCATAATCCAGGTTGTTTTGGATCATTAACATGATGGCTGCTGCTTGGCGTGATTGGTGAGGAAACTCGTCTAAATGACGGGCTTTCATTTCGTAATGCGGACGCAAACGATACATGTAAATGCGACCATAGGTATTCAATTCTTCAAGAAATTCAGGAGCTAACTCGTTATGTTGCTGCTCAGGGAAATAACGTAAGGCATTTTTTAAAGCCAGTTTCTTTTCATCCTGATTAAGGATTTCCTTACGCTTGGGAGCATGATTAATGTTTTGATCATATTTTCTTGGCTCGGGAAGCTGCGATGGTATTCCTTCCAGAATGCTTGATTTGAATTGCTGTGCGTCCATATCGTATGTTTTTATCTTCAGTTCGAAATTTGTTAAGACAAATTTCGACGTTTTTTTATGAACGATTCATGACTTAGAGCAATTGATTAAGGTTCAGAGACTGATTTTGATCAATTTGGGTAATGTCTTTATGGTAGAAAAAGATTTTTTAAATTAAACCATTATCGATGAGAGTGATGATGTGTTCTATCATTTTATCTTCACCATCCTCGTCGAATTCAGCTTTAAGATTTGAGCCGAACAGGCGCGCGATGGTTTGCCAAAATACAGCAGATGCGCCTCCCTTGTATTCCTTTATAAGCTGGTAAGTAGTATTGCCTGTTTCCCGATTGATTAATTTAATAAGCAGCCTGCCTTGTGAAAAGGTTAGTTTCTTAAGTGGCTTTTCAAATTCTTGAAAGAGCTCATCTTCTTTATCATTTAAGAATTCTTTTCTGAGTTTTTTGTCTTCGATTAAAGCCAGTTCTGTATTAATGTTATTTATTTTTTTACCTGCTTTACGTGCATAGGGTAGAACAACTTTAATGTTTCGAACCAGTTTGCTGTATCTGCGCCGTTGGCGTTTGTTTTTGAATTTGTAGGGCGGTATTACAGGTATTTCTTTTAGTATTATATGAGGAATCGTATCTGATTCAATTACCTTATGATTTAGTATGATTTCTTCTGTTCGGATCGTGTCTTGCGCCTCAATACTTGCTGTATAAAGTTGTAAACCAAAAAACAACACGAAAATCTTCGTTACAAACGAAGATGAATTGAATTGTTTTTTGCTTACTAATTGAGACATGATGTGTTGCTGTATATTAAATTCGTATGAAGAAATGGAAATGATTATAAACCCAAACGATTGATAAGCATTTTGATAATAACTTCAGGTATAAAATTAGTAATAAAAAAGCGAGGTAGTCTTAAACTACCTCGCTCATCTTATTTTATTGTTGCACTAATTCTTACTTAGGAACAAAAATCAATTCCATTTTATCCGCTGATTCAAAGAACTGTTTTGCAATTTTTTGAATCTGTTTAGAATCCATGTTTTCAACTATTTGTTCATAGTTTTCAGGTAAGTTATTGTTAACTCCATGAATGTAGTAACTTTTAATCATGCTCATCCAGTAGCCATTGTTTTCTTTGCTCTCTACTCTACCTTTTAATAGGTTGCTTCTGGTTTTTTCAATGTCCTCATCCGAGGCACCTTCCTTCATTAGTTTTTCAATTTCGCGATAAACCAAAGGAATAAGATCACCAGATCTTTCAGGATCGCAATCAAAACCAATGCTAACTGTTCCTTCAGCCGTTGGGTAATGACCAAGACCTGCTCCAACGCCTACGCCATAAGTTCCACCTTCTTTTTCACGAATTTCTTCAGTGTAGCGAAGGGTTAGAATTGATTTGATAAAGCTAAATGCAATCCTGTTTTCAGGTGTATAATCTATTTCGTTATCGTAGTAAATTTTAACCGTTGCTTTGGGTTCAGTCAATTCAAGAGCAATTTGTTTTTTTGTATTACCCTCTGGGTTACTTACTTTATTGTCTACCCAATTTTCAGATCCTTCTTTACTTGAAATAGCTCCAAGATATTTAGCCGATAATTCTTTAGCAACTTCCTTTTCAATATCTCCTACAATGAAGAAAACAAAATCAGAAGCATCGTTAAAGCGCTCTTGGTAAATTTTCTGCATGCGCTCAAATGAAACGGCTTGTAAAAATTCTTCCCCAAATAACAATGTTCTTTCATGGTAATTAGAGCGAATTAGTGAAACACTATCGCCCATAGCTTTTTTAGGATCATTACCCATATTAGCAACGTATGCAAGGTTTCTCTGCATGTAAGCATCATATGCTTCCTTGTCAAAGCGCGGTTGCTCAAAGCGCAAATAGGCCAACTGCATCATGGTTTCAAAATCCTCAGGACGACAGCTTCCGCCGATGTTTTCAGACAATTCGCCTACTGCAAAGTTGACTTTAGCACTTTTCCCAGTCAAGGCTTTTCTTAGATCAGTTGCACTGAATTCACCAATGCCGAAATTTGACATGAAACTGCTCATAACACCGAGTGTTGCAAGATCGTTTACTTCGTATAGAGAAGATCCTCCCTTACTGTAGCTACTTAGTGATACACTGTTTTTGTTATAGTCGGCAAAGCGATAAACAACTTTTGTGTTATTACTTAAAGTCCACTCTACAGCGTCAAACTCAGGCAGTTCTTTCTCGGCAATAACTTTACCTTCAATGCCTAGTTTTTCAACCAATGATGAACTCACAACGGCATCTACATATGGCGCAATATCATAGGTTTGTGAAACTTCTTCAATTACTGCAAGACTTTCCTCTTTGCTTAGATGATTTATTCCTTGCTTATCAGGACCTGTGATTACAATTACTCGATTCTCTTTTGAGAAATATTTAAAGAAGAGTTGTGATACCTCTTTTGCAGTGATGCCAGGTATAGTGTTTTTAGCAAAGTTATATTCATATTCAATGCCCGGCATTGGAGAATTGGTCAAATACAAGTCTTTGAATTCCTTACAGTAACTATCGTGATTGATTTTTTCACGTGATTTGTAATAGTTTTCGTAGCCTAACAACATAGTTGTTTTGGCTCTTTCCAACTCGCCTTCGGTAAAGCCATGACGTTTGATGCGTTCTGCTTCTGTAAGTATGGTTTTAAAAGCATTGGCTTCATCATTTTCTTTGGCTGTTGCCGATAAATAGAAAAGTTGTGTTGTTCTGTTATAGCCTGAAAAGCCCATGCCACCATTAATGAATGGAGGTGTACCATTTTGCAGCAATTCTTGCATTCGAGCTGAAATCATAGAAGAGGCTAGTGATTTCATATAAGAAGTACGAAGCGTTTCGTGCGTTTTGTCTTCTGCTTTTACTTCCGGATGGCGAATGTATAAAGCTATGCTCGATTGTCCAGCTTCTTTGTCGGTTGCCAATACATAATCAGTTTCAGCTTTAGGTTCAATTTCTACATTATACCTTTCCTTAGGATTTTCTACGGCAGGAATTTTTGAGAAAAGTTCTTTTACTTTCGCTTCCATTTCATCCACATCAAAATCACCAACTATAGCAACAGCTTGAAGATCGGTGCGGTACCAATCGTGGTAGAAATTGCGTAAGGTTTGGTATTCAAATTCTTTGATCACATCTAAATCGCCAATAACATCACGTTCGCCATATTTTGAACCATTGGTCACAACTGGCGTCATTTGATTGCGGATTCTAAAGCCAGCATCTCTTCGGGTTCTCCATTCTTCTGAGATGACACCTCTTTCGGCATCAATTTCCTCTTCTTCCAACAGTAGGTAGTTCGACCAATCGTGAAGAACAAGTAGGCATGTATCCAACAATCCTTTAGGTGCAACTGGCACATTCGAAATGTTGTACACCGTTTCGTCTTGTGCTGTATAGGCATTAATGTTACGCCCAAAAGCAACACCATGGCGTTCCAAAGAGCTTATGATACCTTTCCCTGGGAAGTGTTTGGTTCCGTTGAAGGCCATGTGCTCCAAAAAGTGAGCCAAGCCATTTTGAGAATCTTCTTCAAGAATAGCTCCAACATTCTGAATGATATAGAAACTGGCACGTTCTTTTGGTTCTTGGTTGTGACGAATATAGTACGTCATTCCATTTTCAAGTACTCCGGTTCGTATTGCCGGATCGAGTGGTACAGGTGAATTTAAATCACCCTGTCCAGATACTGGACTCCAAAGCAAGCTAAGAGCCAGTAGGCTAAATAATAATTTGTACATATTGGTTAGTTTTTTAGGGAGGCAAAATAAGAATAAGCTATTCTAAATATGTAGCTTTAACAATATTTAACAGCCTGACTTTGATCAAGAACTTTATAAATATTACATAATAAATAATTGTTAATTGTTCTATTCTAGCCTAATAGTGTGCCTAAAAGAAAAATTGAAAATATGAAGTATGGCGTGTTTACTTGAACCATGAATTGAATTGTGTTCGAAAAAATAAGTAGCATCGGCGCTAAACTTGCTGTTAAACTGGTAGCCCCAGCCCATGCCGTAGCGGCCTCTTAAAAAGAAACTATCTTTTGTGTTGGAGTAAACATTGAAGTTCCACTCGGCTGAGAGTCGGTAATAAAATGCTTTGGGATGAACAGCCTTCCCATCTAATCTACCATTGTTGTAAATACGATATCTAAAACGAGAAGTGAAATTTCGTTCATCAAAATCGTTTTTGCCATAAATACGTTGCTCCAAGCGAAAACGATGTTTAATGACCGTGTTGCCAATAATTGGGTAATTAAAATGAAAGGTTTGATGCGGACGATATTCTATTGAAGTTCTGTCTTCAAAGTCAACATGATTGTACATAAACCCCAAATCTATGGCGCTACGATAAGAAAGATTCCGCTTTACACTTCCCCTGAACCCCCATCTGGTCCACACATTTGTTCCAATGCCCAGATAGGAGCCACCGTCGAAGGATGTAGAATAATAATCGTTAATAAATAAGGTTTGATGATAAATAGTTCGAAGTTCTCCGGCCTCATCAAAGTTGAATAAATCGACTTTGTTTTGAGCTCTCACATGCGTGAAGACCAAAGAAAATAAAACAGGAAGAATGAGAAATCTATATATTTTGATGAAAGTTGTCAACTCTAATAAATCTGCTTTGTTAGTTAATTACAAAGGTATAAAATAAGTCAAATTATTTTATGAATTTGTGTTAATAGAAAGACAATAAGAGATAGAATTAGAATGAAAAAGTTAAATAAATATCCGATTGTAATAATAGGTGGTAGCATTGCTGCAATTAGTTTTATTCGTACTCTTCGCCAGCAAGAGAATGATAAAAAAATACTATTAATATATGGTGAAGATCGGCTTCCCTATAAGCGTACTAAGATTAATAAAAATATGGTTCGTGGTTTTGAGAAGGATGACTTCTTAATTGCTGACAATCAGTGGTACGCCGATAATAAGGTTGATTTAATTAATGGCTGGGTAGATGCAATAGACCTTACAAATCATGTGGTTTCGACAAAAAAGGGAGCTCAGTTTGCTTATGAGAAATTGCTGTTGGCAACAGGAGCAGCTTCGGTATTGCCAAGAATAAGTGGTATTGAAATGCAAGACATTCATAAAGTGCAAAATGCTTTTGATGTCGAAAAGTTATTGCTTGAAACTAAAACGAAGCAGAGTTATCTGATTATAGGAGGTGGCGTTGAGGGAATCGAAACCGCAGATCAACTACATAGAAAGGGAAAAGATGTTACTATCGTAGGTCGGATGAAATATCCCATGCAAAAATTATTTCCGACCGAATTTATGGAAGATCTTGTAAATGGCATGCTTAAGATAGGAGTAGAAGTATATAATGGTGTTTCTATTTCTTCGATTAAAAAGGTTAATGGAATTTTTGAAACTAGGTTAAAAAATGAGACGAGGCATTTTGATGTCATTGTTGGATGTACTGGTGCAGTTCCTAATATTGTTTTGGCAAAAAATGCTGGTTTAAATACAGCAAATGGTATTGTGGTTGATGAGTGGATGCAAACATCTGATGATGATGTGTTAGCTGCCGGTGACGTGGCTCAGCATAAAAATGGAGAAGTAACTGGTTTATGGCATGCGGCAGAACATCAGGGAAAATTGGCTGCGCTTAATTTATACGAAAAAGTGGAACGGCATACTTTACCACCTTATCGTTTAAAGACTGAAGTTTTTGGTCAATTTCTGTTTTCTGCAGCTTATGAAGGGATATTTCCAGAAAAATTTGAAATAATTAAAGAAGCTGATAAAGATATTCTGCGATGGTTATATTTTAAAGATGGGGTTCTCAAATCTGTTGTTATGAGAGGTGACAAAGATCGGGCAAAGGTTTATCAGCAGGCGCTTATGGAGGCTTGGGATAAAGAAACCACTTTGAAAAAGATTCCATTACCAGTGCCAATAGTATTTAGTTTTGGAGCAGGGTTTTAAGTTCTCATTTAAAAGAAAATAGCGAAGAAGTAAACAATCATTTTTTTAATTGCAAAGGGTTTTTATTTTTGCGAGACAAAGAAGATACCAAATAATATAAACCGTTTCATCCATGATTAAAACGATCGACACAGGTGTGTACTCCGAAATTGGAGAATTGGAAGGTGTAATATTACACAAGCCTGGAAGAGAAGTTGAGAATATGACGCCTACAAATGCCGAACGCGCATTGTACAGTGATATTTTAAATTTATCTGTTGCTGTTGAGGAATACCAACAACTAGCTGGGGTATTGGGTACTGTTACTCAAACCTATCAGGTAAAAGATTTGTTGTCAGAGATATTGGAGCACTCAAAAATAAAACTGGGTTTAATTGAGAAGATCTGTACCTATGAACAGGTGCTAAATATTAAAGAGTATTTATTGGATTTGCCAGCTCCTGAATTGGCCCGACAATTAATTGAAGGAGTAACACTTCAAAAAGATTCATTGACGACTTTCTTGTCAGATGAGCGTTATGCTTTGCGTCCTTTGCATAACTTTTTCTTTACACGCGATGCCAGTGTTAGCATGTTTGATAAGGTGCTAATTTCAAAGATGGCCAATAAGGTGCGCGAACGCGAAGCTATAGTTATGGAGGCAATTTTTAACCATTCGCAGCATTTTAAAACTTCTACCGTTAATCCATTGAATTTTTACAATGTTGGTGAAGAAACTAAAATTGAAGGCGGCGATGTATTAATCGCTCGAAATGATATTTTGGTTATTGGTAACAGTGCCAGAACATCGACACAAGGGATTGATTTTATTGTCAATCAACTGAAGCAGAAAAAAGAGCGTCAATATGTTGTAGTGCAGCAATTACCAGATTCGCCTGAATCATTCATTCATTTGGATATGGTATTTACCTTACTTGATAAAGATGCGTGTATGGTATATGAGCCATTGATAATGAAGTCGAGTCGTTACAGAACTATTTTAATGACTTTGGAGAATGGTGAAGTTGTATCCATTGAAAAGAAAGATAATCTGGTTTCTTGTTTGCGTGATTTAGGAATGGATTTAAATCCGATCTGCTGTGGTGGTTCAACTGATATTTGGACACAGGAGCGTGAACAATGGCATAGTGGAGCTAATTTTTTTGCTATGGCTCCAGGTAAGGTTTTGGGTTATGCTCGAAATGTATACACCATGGAGGAGATGAATAAAAATGGTTTCGAGATACTTAAAGCCAACGATGTAATCAGTGGTAAAGTAGCTGTTGCCGATCACAAAAAATGTGTGGTTACAATCGGCGGTTCCGAATTATCTCGAGGTGGAGGAGGAGCACGTTGTATGACAATGCCTGTTCGCCGTAAGCCAGTTAAATGGTAGAAATTTAAATTACGTATATAAAAAAAAAGGGATCGTAAGCGATCCCTTTTTTGCAGTATTATATTTTTGATATTTACTTAACGATTTCTTGTACTAAGTCTGCTGCTTCCTTTAAGGTAATGGCAGAAAACACTTTTAAGCCAGAATCATCGATAATCTTTTTACCACCTTCGGCGTTGGTTCCTTGCAAGCGTACTATAATCGGCACATTTATTTCGCCTATTTTTTTGTAAGCTTCAACAACACCTTGAGCAACACGGTCGCAACGAACAATTCCGCCGAAGATATTTATGAGGATTGCTTTAACATTTGGATCATTTAAGATGATCTTTAATCCTGCTTCAACAGTTTCGGCATTAGCACCTCCTCCAACATCAAGGAAGTTAGCAGGCTCACCACCTGATAATTTAATAATATCCATGGTCGCCATTGCAAGACCAGCTCCATTTACCATACATCCAACGTTTCCATCTAATTTCACGAAGTTTAAGTTGCTTTTCGCAGCTTCTGTTTCTGATGGATCCTCTTCTTCAATATCACGCATTGCGGCGTAATCAGGGTGCTTAAATAAAGCATTGTCGTCAAGATCAACCTTGGCGTCAACAGCCAGTATTTTGTTGTCTGATGTTTTTAAAACAGGGTTGATTTCAAACATTGATGAGTCAGTCGCAACATAGGCCTTATATAAGGCGCTTACGAAGCGTGTCATCTCTTTGAAGGCATTTCCTGATAGACCAAGGTTAAAAGCAATTTTACGAGCTTGAAACGGCTGTAAGCCTAATCCAGGGTCAACCTCTTCCTTAAAGATTAATTCAGGTGTTTTGTCAGCCACTTCTTCAATGTCCATTCCACCTTCGGTAGAGTACATAATGATGTTGCGACCAGTTTGACGATTTAAGAGTACACTCATGTAGTATTCATCAGTCTCTGTTTCGCCAGGATAATAAACATCTTGAGCAATTAGAACTTTGCGAACTAATTTTCCTTGAGGTCCAGTTTGATGAGTTACAAGGTTCATGCCTAGGATGTCCTCAGATTTCGCCTGAACATCGTCTAAGCTCTTAGCTAGTTTTACGCCGCCACCTTTTCCCCGGCCACCAGCATGTATTTGAGCTTTTACAACCCACCAGCTTGTGCCTGTTTGAGCTTGCAAGTCTTTAGCTGCTAAAATAGCTTGATTTGGCGTTTCGGCAACTATGCCTTCTTGAATGGCAACACCAAACGATTTTAATATTTCTTTGCCTTGGTATTCGTGAATATTCATGTGTTAAAGGTTTTTCAAAAGTTACACATTATTTAATGATTAAGTAATTAAATAGTGTGTAAAGGGATTTAGTATTATTGTTTTATCTCATTTAATTTTTACTCTCTAAAATACAATTACTATTAAAAACAGGAATAGTGCTATTTTTGTTGTCAAAATTGCCAATAATGAGAAAATTAAAGAATAGCGAATTAAATCGTTTATCGGTTGAATCGTTCAAAAAGGCCGATAAGACACCGATTGTAGTGGTATTGGATAACATTAGAAGCTTAAATAATGTTGGGTCAGTTTTTAGAACTTCGGATGGATTAAAGGTAGAAAAGATTGTTTTGTGTGGTATTACAGCAAGTCCACCGAATAAGGAAATTCACAAAACAGCATTGGGAGCTGAAGATTCAGTTGATTGGGAATATTTTGAGAAGACCGAAGAGGCTGTAAATAAATTGAAGGAAGATAATTATACTATTTGTAGTATTGAGCAGGTAGAAAATAGTGTTTCCTTACCTGATTTTGAGCCCCAAAAGGACAAAAGATATGCCATAATACTTGGGAATGAAGTAAAGGGCGTACAGCAAAAGATAGTTGATATGAGTGATATGAGCATTGAGATACCTCAGTTTGGCACCAAGCACTCATTTAATGTTTCGGTTACGGCAGGTATTGTATTGTGGGAGCTATTCTGCAAATTATCTAAATAATACCGTTTACAAACCAAAACGATTGATAAAAAAATCAATCTGTGCTTTTGTATCGGCATTAACCATTGTAATTAGCAAAATGATTTATCA